>NZ_JANGFQ010000051.1:0-9721 GCF_024707025.1 Candidatus Culexarchaeum yellowstonense | reverse complement strand
TTGAAGCCAATTCCTCAATCGCTCACACATCTTATCAATTATTAGATTTTCAACCTTCTTCGGATTATTTTTGAGATCCTCATACTCTTCCTTGCTAACTCTTATGAAGTATGCTCCAGAACCCTCCAATCTACTTTCGAAGTCTCCTATTTCAGCTTCACTCTTAAAGACCCATCTCCTACCAAAGTATTTTGCAGTCCATGAACCATCCTCTTGCCTAATTATTGGCACTAAAACCTTCCCAGTTAAATCTCCTGAAAGTATTAGTATGTCTGCTTTATGGATTTCTTGAGCTTTAATCCACTTCCTCCACACCAGTGTAGAGCCATGGGCATCTACGGAAAAGAATATTCTGGTCAATTGGCAATACACCCTTATGCTGGAGGTATTTCAGCATATATCTTCTCTATTTCAATCCCCTTACTCCTATTCCTAGCAGCCATGGCCGTAAGTATTAAGACTCCAATAAGTCCAACCAATATGTTGGTCATGAGAACTGGTATATCAGTGTATGCTGTGAATATCATGAGATACCAACCTACAGCGAAGGTTAATGCACCAGCAATAACAAGCACTGTCTTCATCTGATAAGTCATCCTCTTAAACAATTCAGGCTTCCACCATGGGACTAGCATGAGGGCTAAACCCACAGGCCACACGAAGAAGTATGTGCTAAAGTCCATGAATGCCACAACACCATGCGCTAGGGAAGACCCCAAGGAATCCCCTAAAGTGAAAACCACTCCAAGCAATGCAACAATCAACCCCACGTGATTAGCCCATGTTGGAGACAACCACTTTGGGGAGACCTCAGTAAGCTTCTCAGGCATATTCCTATCAAAGGCTAGTGAGAAGAAGCCTCTAACACCACCCACCCAGCAAACCATTGCCGTATTATAGTACCATAAGAAGTATGCAATGCCAATGAGTAAGGCAAGCCATGGATTGAGGAAGGTTACTGAAGCCATTAGGGGGACTGAGGGGTCTGGTGCAGGTAGACCCTTAAGTATCCCTGAAAGGACATCTGGATAGTCCATTTGGAGGTATGAGTAGGCAGCCATGAAATCGTAGTTACATGCATAGGGGAGGAGGAATGCATTAGCCACATATAGTATCATGATGGCTATGAATGCCCCAATATACCCCTTAATATAGCTTTTAGTGGGATTCTTCACTTCACTACCAACAAATGTAACAGCTTCAAAACCACTCCACGCCCACATAGTCCATAACAACATGCCATAAGTTCCAGTCCAAAAATCTACTGCTTGAAGAGGCTCCACAGTTGTACCCGCATATTCGCCTCCCTCAAATGCCACCTTCATAATGGCACTCGAAGTTCCAGCACCGAAAACCTTATCCCAATTGGCAAGTCCTGCATTAGGTCCAGCCAGAGCTAAACCAACCAAAACAATTACCGTAATTGTCAATGGAATAATTGTTACCAGTCTCAGCGTCCACTTTATAACTTTCGTTCCAAAGTAGTTTAAAGCCCACAAGACTAACGTTAAGATTATTGCCATCACAAATTGATTCATAGGATTCGTTACAGCATATGCTATACTAATGAGTGAAGGATTATTACTGAGTAAACCAGCCACAGTCCATGCACCTGCAATAGCTTTAACCCCTATAAAACATTCAAACCCACAAACCATGAGAGCTCCTCCACCAATAATCCAATACCAGAATGGTAGGTAACCGATGACGGGGTGGAGAACCCTAGATACAAAGACGTATAGTGAACCAGACCTTGGAAATGATGATGAAATTATAGCACAACTCACCACTAGAGGCAATGTCATGAGTCCAGCGAAGAAGAAGGCTAAAATCTCATTACCCCCATAAGCAGATGCATCCCCAAGCATCTTCACAGCATAATAAGTCATACCTGTGGCAGCTGGACATGCAATAGACCAAATCATAACATCATACCACTCCAACTCCCTAACAAGACCAGATGCCCTCCTAACAAATACTTCTTCTTCACCCATATTTTAAAACCTCAAATAAACTTTGGAATTAAAAATATTTAAAAATTTCTAAATTCATTTTTCACATGTAAACAATTAATGTATTTATAGTAGAACCTTTGTAAAATACACTTTTAATATACTATAATAATTGAAAATACATAATGTTGATGGAATTGAATTATTGTATGGGGCATCCACAATGATGATCACCAATGGAATTAATGGATAAATTAAACAAGTGTTAGTTGCTGATCGAGTGATAGTATCATGTTAGAAGTGCTGTTTGAATTGCCATTGTGGATGCTCTAGATGCTTTAAGTAACCCCCCTTAAACTTAAATGTAAATTTATTGAATAGCATTCCGGATGTTTGTTATGTATGGGCGTGATAGGTTTTATGGTGTTTTACTGGCTACGACCACAGCATCCTTCATATCCCCATTTACAACTTCATCCATAACTGTTGCATTACCCATTTTAGCTGAAGAGTTTAGTGTTGGTTTAGCTGAGGTTAATTGGGTTGTCAATGTATATTTGATTGCATTGGCTTCCACAATCCTCGTGTTTGGCGTTATTGGTGATTGGCTTGGTAGGAGTAGAATATTCATTGCTGGTATTGCAATGTTTGCAATTACATCTTCCATTATGGTTATTGTGCATGATTACCTTAGCTTATTAGTGTTTAGGCTTTTACAAGGGTTAGCTGCATCCATGATTTCAAGTACGGCTGTAGCTATATTGAGTGAACTTCTACCCATTGAGAGGAGGGGGATGGGTATAGGTTTGAATACCATGGCAGTCTACATTGGCCTCACACTGGGACCTCTAATTGGAGGGTACATCACCAACTACTTTGGATGGAGAACCCTATTCATATTAAAAGCCTTCATAGCATTTATGAGCTTAAGTTTAGCCATAACTCTCCCAAAAACAAGTAGAGGAGTGAGTGTGAAGCCCAATTTTAAAATGTCAGCATTAATTGTATCATCAATTATCATGATAATCTATGGAGCATCAAACATAAATTCATCATATGGAGTTATCATGGCATCTTTAGGGTTAATGGCATTAACCTCCACACTATTAATGGAGCGTAGAAGTCCAAAGCTTATACACCCAATGATACTTAGGAGGAAGCCTTTATCTGCAAATATATCTGCACTACTCAACTATAGCGCTACATACGCATTAACCATACTACTAAGTTCCTACCTCCAAAAATTGCGGGGATTAAATCCAAGTGAAGCAGGCTTAATACTAACCACACAATCAATATTCCAAGCAACACTCTCACCAATCACCGGATTACTAGCAGACAAATATAATCCATCAATATTGGCTTCAATGGGAATGTTCACAATAACCTTTGGTATAATCGGCTTAACACAAATAAACCCAACAACACCCATAAACCAAATAATATACACACTAATAATTTTGGGGGTTGGATTCGCATTCTTCTCATCACCAAACACCACTGCAATTATGAACATGAGCCCAAAGGAAGCCTACGGATCCACATCAGCACTACTAGCCACAATGAGATTCCTAGGACAAGCAATAAGCACATCAATAACAACATCCATAATGAATATACAAGGAGACTTAATGACCACAATAAAAACATCAATGGCAATATATACAATCCTAAGCATACTCGGAGCACTACTATCACTAACAGCTGGAATGGAGAAACCTAGAAAATTATTCCAAAAACCAATTTTAACTATACTAACACTGCACAAACATAAATGATGAAGTTAAATATTTACTCCTCAAACGGAATTCTCTTCAAATCATCAATACTCATTGCAATTAAGTAATCTCCACGTTTATAGTCTTCAATGCCTTCACATATCCTCTTCAAGCCTTTCCCATCAATAAGCTCCTCCATAGTTGCCAAAATGGAGATAATGTTATCTAAATGTTTTATTAGATCTTCAATCAAACTTTTAGGTAAAGTTATGGTCTCATCCATATACATGCATCAATGAGTTACCCTACACTTAAACATTTCCTACGGCTGTGCTTTCATTTTGGAGATATATGCGTTCTTCACAGCTTTCTGAGTATGGTCTTATGTGATTGTAGTTTCTTTCGAATTTTAATTTTGGGTTTAGTTTTCTTAGAACATATATGCAGACTGGTTCTGAGATTATTTTGCAGGAGATTTTTGTATCTATTTTGAGTATGAGTGAAAGTTTTAGGATTGGGCAGGGATTCTTGGCGCGGGTGATCAGCTCCCTATCATCAAGCTTAACGACTTCAATGTCACTCTCCCTTAAGCGGAGGAACTTTATGTAGAAGAGGTTTAATACATCATTCATGGATTCAACCTTCCTGGGCTTTAATGTCCAAAGCCATCCGAGGAAGTAGAATGAGTATTTAGCGATGAGTAGTATGAGCATTTTAGGTTTAGATACCTTTTGCATCTTCAACATCATAATTATGAATGAATTCACATACAATTTAATGTTAATCCCATTGTGAAATGCGATTCTATTGGGATTTGATGAGCCATTTCCACATAGGTGTGAAGTTTATGATGTTGTTGTCTAATTTAAGTTTATCTTCATAATCCCATGTGATTATCAGTAGGTTTTTACACTTCAATAATTCACCCACTTTAACTAGAGATTTAATTTCCCTAACATCAATTTCATCTCTACTGGAAGCGTAGGTTACTTGTATTAGCTCCCTTATTTCCAGTCCACTTTTAACTATGAAATCCACCTCCCCCTTCGTATCCCTCCAATAATATATTTCGATGAGGGGGTCGTAATTCTTCTTCCTCAACAATTCTAGGAATACTGAGTTCTCCATGAGCTTCCCCATATCCTCCGACGCACGTATGATTCTTGAAATGCCAGTATCACAAACATAGATCTTCCTAGGCCAAGACCTCCTCCTATAAATACTCTCAGAGAATCTTTCAACGAAGAATACGTTTAGAGTGTCTTGAAGTTTATCCACATAATCATATAATGTAGTATCTGAAACCCTCCTTCCAAAGTAATCTCTAATCTTCCTCAAACTAATCTCCCTGGAAAAGTTTTGAAATGAAAATTCGAATAGAAATCTCCCAAACTCAATACTCTTTATCCCATGCCTCTCAACAAAATCCCTATAAAAGATTTCATTGAAATATTCCCTTAGAATCCTATCCTTATCAAGACTTAAAACAACCTCCGGGTACGATCCATAAGATAGAAATTCTTTGAGAAGTTTAAGTATAACCCCCCTCCCCTCAAATGTATGCACATCCACAACTTCACCCTTAGCCTTCAAGAACTCTCTGAAACTGAATGGGAGTAGAATGTAACTCATAGTTCTCCCCCTCAATTCAGTTGAAATCTCCATGGGCAAAAGCTTTGAAGATGACCCAGTTATGAAAACTCTGTAACCCCTATCATGTAGAGATCTCACCAAAACACTCCAATCCCTCAAAACCTGAACTTCATCAAGTAAAATAGATTTTGGGTTATACTTAAGTTCCGTAAAGATTTTAATGATGTTAAAGAAGTCTTCAACCTCAATGTTTCGGAAAGCTATATCTTCAAAGTTAACATACATTGGGTTACTCAATCTACCAATTAATGAGTAAAAATACCAAGTCTTCCCAACCCTCCTAGGACCTATCACAGAAATAACCTTACTAACTTCACCACTAGCTAAAACGTTAAGCTCCCTCTCAACCCCCCTGAAAACAATTTCCCTAGAGAAGAAGTCCTCAATAAGTTCCCTCTTCATCATAATATCACTACAGTAGCAAAAATTATAAATTTTACTACTTAAACAGTAGAAATAATACATGTAATGATCAGAAATTATCATGAAAAGCTTCTTCACATAATATGTCTTAGAAGATTTAAATAGCAGAGGATTATTACTCAATTAAACATGGCAATTATAAAAAACATCAAATAATTCTAAGATACTTTCCAATAGTCAAGCTGAAGGTGTGTATGTCCAATTCACTTCATTTAATCATTTAAAATGCGTTTTAAGTATGGATTCTCCTTCAATTCACGTTTCATCGTCGTTATTTCACCATGCCCTGGAAGTATTATATAATTTCCATTCAGTTCAATAAGCTTCTTAAGCGATTTCCACATTTCACCTTCAGAACTTTCATCGAAATCCACTCTACCTATAGAATCCTTAAATAGTGTATCGCCAGTGAATAGTAGGTTTTCAATGGCTATGCATATACTCCCCATGGTGTGTCCCGGTGTATGTATAATCTTCAAATCCACATTCCATGGAAGTTTAATTGTACATTCACCTGATAATGGTTTAATGTTCTCTGGAGGTTGGAAAACTTCACCATACATATTCTCAGCAAAATCACTATACTTACGCGTTAAATTTACATCCAATTCATGTATCATGAGGGGAGCATTGAAATTCTTGGATAACTTGTTGGCGTAGAATATGTGATCGAAATGTCCATGGGTTGCAATAATGTATGGGATTCTATTTACACCTACATGTTCAATTGCACTATAAATCATATTGAGGTATGCTCCTGGATCTATTATGATGCCAATTTCACCTTCATATAATAGGTAGGTGTTGGTTTGCAGGGGGCCTCCAACTATCTTAAGATAATTCATTTTGAATTCAAAATTAATTGGGTGAATTTATGATTTTAAATGTTATTTGGATTGGAGGGCACCCCTTATTGATTCAACGTTCAACTGAATGTGTAATGGATTTCCAGCTATCCTGCTTCCACCTTCAGGATCTTTAAGTCCACTACCAGTTACTAGGCATACCACTTCATCTTTCCTATCAATTATCCCGGATTCTAGGAGTTTTGGGATTGCAGCTATGGAGGCTACGGCTGATGGTTCTGCAAATATCCCTTCGAACTTTGCAAGCATCTTCATGGCTTCAAGAATATCATCATCCGATACATATTCAGCGTAGCCATTGGATTCCCTTAAAGCTTTTATGGCTAAAGGAGCATCATAACCCCATACGCCAATCAAACCTTCAGCTATGGATTCACCGCAACTCTTCAATGGAGAGATTAATCCACTCTTAAAGCAGTGGACTATTGGGGCTCCTGAAACAGGTCCAGTGGCAATCATCTTTGGAAGCTTGTTTATGAAGCCTAACTGGTATAGTTCTTTAAACCCCTTCCACATACCATATAGATGAGTACCATTACCAACATTATCTATAACCCAATCTGGAACTCTCCAATCAAGTTGCTCACAAATTTCATATGCTATTGTCTTATCACCCTCCACCCTAAACCTATTATAACCCGGAGTGGCGTTAAGAACATTTAAACCCTTAATTGCCTCCAAATGGGCTTCAAATATCTCCTCATAAATCCCATCAACAAGGGATGTTTTCGCCCCATAAACTAAGCATTGCAATACTTTACCCTTAGAAGCTTTTGAAGGCATAAATACATAGCAATCCAATCCAGCCCTAGCAGCATAAGCAGCCAACGAAGAAGCAGCATTACCAGAAGATACACATGACACACCCTTAAACCCAAACTTTAAAGCCATATTAACCGCCATTAAGCTTTCACGATCCTTAAATGACCCCGTAGGATTTTGCGCTTCATTCTTCAACAATAAATGCTTTATTTTCAAATGCTCAGCAATTCTACCACCCCTTACAAGTGGAGTTCCACCCTCACATAGAGTTATAAGATTAACATCAGCTTCAAAGCCTAGAAGCTCCCTATACCTCAAAGCATTAAAAACCCTTTTAGAAAACAAATCTCTACCCACAACACTTCCAATTGTAGCATAATCATATGCAACCTCAGTTATACCCTTAAATACAGTTACACCATAAACCCTCTTAACACCACACTTCGGGCATACGAAGAATTCTGGGTTTAATGGAAATAATTCACCACAATTCACACACCTAAAACCCTCAACAAACATGATATACACCAATAAACCCAAGAATAATTGCTGAAAACTCTATAAGAACATTTCCAATTCAAGATTTATGGAACTTCATGAGAAACCATACGATAGGGAAGTGTTCTCTTAAATTTAAATAGTAGGGGGTGGAAGTAAATATTAGGGGGTGATAGTCATTGTACTTCTCATTAGAAGTGAAGAAGAGGAGGGAGGACTTCTACAATATGGAAGAGGAACTTGAAACTCTTAAGAGGGAAATCCTCGACCCTAAAACGAGGATGATAGTGATTAAGGGGGTTAGGAGAACTGGGAAATCCTCCCTCATGAGGGTAGCATTAAACGAATTGAAAACCCCACACATATTCATAGATTTAAGGTTGAGCGGCCCCCTAACTCCAGAAGCCATATACGAGTATTTCTCAATGGAGCTTAGCAAATTCCTTGAAGATGGATTGTTGAGAAGGATGCTATCTAGGGTGAGGGGGGTGGAAATTTCAGGTTTAAAATTGGAGTTCACTGAGAAGAGGATGGATGTTTTGGGGAGGATTCTAGATGAACTTGGAAAGTGGGCTGAAGGTAGACAAGTGGTTATGGCATTGGATGAAGCTCAAGAATTAAGAATTTTAAGAGGGTTCGATAAGATACTAGCCCACATCTATGATTACGTTGGTGGGATAAAGATTATGCTAGCTGGATCTGAAATAGGATTACTGGATAAACTGCTTGGAATCTCAAATCCAAAAGCTCCACTATTTGGAAGACCATTCTCAGAGATAAATTTAAAGAAGCTGAATTGGGAGAAGGCTGTGGAATTCTTGAAGATGGGGTTTGAACAAGTGAATATCAAAGTTTCTGAAGATGAAATTCAAAATGCAGTTTCAAAACTAGATGGAATAATAGGGTGGCTCACATTCTACGGCCACCTAAGAGCTAAGGGGGATCCATATGCATTGGAGAAGGCTGTGGAAAATGGTTCAAAAATGGTGGCTGAAGAATTCAACCAATTCCTAAGTGTTAGGCAAATAGCTAGGAAGAGGTATATTGAGGTTGTGAAAACATTAATTAAACCATCAACTTGGAGTGAAGTGAAGAGGAGTTTAAGGGGTTTTGCAAATGTAAATGATAAGCAAGTATCAAACTATCTAAAAGAACTCACATACTATGGATTTGTTGAAAAGAGGGATGACTTATACTCCATATCAGACCCACTACTCATTGAAGCCATTAGGAGAGGATATATACGCTAAATTATCAACAATGATGAAAAACTGTTAAACGGATTCTGTAATGACCTCTATTCTACTTAAATCTGCAATTCCCAAACCAGCTTCTTGAGCCAACTTTATATGTGGGATTTTAAGTGGATCGTAGCCTAGGAATTTTGCTGCAATAGCATCAGCTGCAACTAGATCGTTGGAGAATATCATTAAACCAAGCTCCCTCGGTCTAGCGTGAAGTTCACCACCAACACCTGCAATTCTACCATCAATCACAGCTAGACTAGGCTTCAAATATAGATTTACATCAACAATACTCTCATTAAGCTTCCTATGAAAACGCCCCTTCTTTGCAACTCTACCCTTCTCACCCAAAGTTGCACCAAGCATATTCTTCAAAGACAATGTAACCTTAGTTATTGAATGCTCCTTCAAAATTGGAACTGAAACTATGTATGCATCTTTGAGGGTTAATGGAAACTCAAACTCTTTAAGGAACAAAGCTTTTGAATTCCTCACAACTTCAAATTCATCATTATTTAAATCCACAAGCTTAACCCCATAAACTTCATGAAGTTTATAGTAGCCAAGCCTCCTATAAGCATGGAAGGTTTCACACCAACCAGACC
>NZ_JANGFQ010000050.1:0-9792 GCF_024707025.1 Candidatus Culexarchaeum yellowstonense | reverse complement strand
AGGAGATTTGGATGAAGTGAAATTCAAATGGATGAAATAAATATCAACCCACATTTTTTTTTTACGTGACCCTTATAACCTCCTTCTCCAATATAAGGAATGTATGCTCCCATTGAGCCACAGGCTTCCCATTACCTTCAACCATATACGGGTACTCAGTAATGTATCCCCTATCCAACAATTGATAGAAGGCCTTTGAGTATGAGGGGTTGTCTCTAAAATCTGATAGCCAACGCCTAGTGAATGGGAGGTAATTGAACCTCCTTTGAATTGTTAGGAATAGGCTTCTAGCTGCACCCATCTTTGGAGGTCTTGGGCTAACGAGTTTAAATATATTTCCACCCCTAACCCCATTAACTTCACCTTTACCTGAATCAATAGTTGCGAAGGGTTCAATGGCGTAAGCATATCCTGGATATAGCTTTGTGAACACATCCTTCACTTGCTTAACATTTGGTATTGCAAATCCAGTATGAAGCTTATACCTATCCATCTGATGCCCACATAGATTCCTTATTGGCTTAAATCCATAGGACTTAATGGTCTTCTCAATTATTGTGCTAATCTTCATAACCGAAATTCCAGTTTCAATGTCATTTGAAACATTATCAATGGCTTCCCTAACAGATTTAATTAAATCTTCATGTTCAGAGGATAAGTTTATGGTTACAGCTGCATCTGCAATGTATCCATCATAATGTGCACCCACATCAACCTTGACAATACAGTTATCTGGAATTATGGTTCTCGTGTTTTCATCTGCAGTGTAGTGGGCTGCAACCTCATTTATACATATATTGCAGGGGAAAGCTGGCTTACACCCAAACTCAATAATCTTCCTCTCAAGATCATCACAAACATCCTTAATACTTACACCTGCACGTACAATTTCAAAAGCCCTATTTATAGCGGCCCTAGCAGCCTCCCCAGCCCTCCTATAAGCCTCAATCACCTCATCACTTACCAAGCCACTACACCACAAATAAATTTAAGTAAAAACTGGAATTTAAATTAAACTAAAAGAAGAAGGGCACATCCTTCCAAACAATGTTAAGCCATTCAAATTCTGTGACAAGTTCCCTCCTATTAACAGCCTCCTGCAAACCCAAAAGCAATGCATGATGACGCTTCTCATCATCAAGTATATACCTCAAAACATACTTCAACCTTTCATCCCCAATAAACTTTATAAGATCCTCAACATCACTCATCATTTTCAACTCAACATCTATGTGCTCAGCAATGGTCTTCCCAAGCATCTCATATTCCCCTTCAGTTAGAGGTCTAGCTTCACCCCTCAACATTTCCACTAAAGCTTTAAAGAGATATGCATGTTTCCTAGAATCATATGCTATACCAGCCATCAAAGCTTTGACCATGACATTAGAAACCTTCGCTGAAGCATCCTCCAAACTTGTAGCATTCCAATCCTCAGATTTAATCATATCCGTGATTCTTGAAATAAACTGACCACTCATGAAACAATTTAGAAAAAAGGTGTTATATATGTGTTAGGGTTCGGAGGAGGATGCCCATTTAATGGTTTGGATGAGCCTTTAAAACGTCGCTGAAAAGCCATGACATATCAGAAGGTTTCCTCTTAAACTTAATCCTCTCATTCAATGCATGTGTTATTAGAGGTAGAGCAATTGTGGCATCACAATAGCATGTAACCCTCTTACCCTCAGCATCAATTTTACCCCAACTAATAGCCTCCTCCAATGTACAACCAGATAAACCACCCCACTGTGGAGAGTCAGTTGTTATCTGTATGGCATATTTATGTGGGTAATAGTATTCCTTCAAACTCTTCCTCATGAACCCCCTCCTACCAGGAACTTCACGATGCATAGTCTTTAAGGTTAGGGAGATGGCGAGGAGTTGGGTATAATCCTTGGGGACGCCGCCACCAATATATATGACACCAATATCCTTAACCCTCTCACCTATACCCACAAATTGATCGAAATCCTTAACGTTATCAACAATTATCGTTTTACCCTCATTCTTAGCCATTATGAAAGCTTCACCATAAGCACTATCTGCAATGGCTGGACAGAATACTGGGACACCATGCTCTGCAGCTACAGCCACAATGCTCCTAACCCCCCTCTTCAAAAGCCATCTACCAAATAGGTGTAGGAATTCCATTGATGAGTAAATGTAATCTTCACGCAGAGTCAATACAAATTCTTTTATGAGATTCTCCATAGCAACGTAATCCTTCTCAAAACCGTAAACATCATAATACCTATTTATATCAGCCTTCAAAAGTTCCCTATCATTAACCAGATGGCTACCCTGCCAATATGAGAATCCCATAGCTTCAACAATATCCTCTGAAACATTAGCCCCTGTGGAGACCAGTACATCAATAAACCTATTCTCAATGAGCCAATTAATCATCTTCCACTGTCCAGCAGTACTCATAGATCCAGCTAAACCCATAATTATCGTCACATTTGGATCCTTAATCATCTCCTCCCATACTTCCACAGCTTCACCGAGCTTCCTACCCTGATAAGCGGTTTTAGCCATTTCAGCAAGCAGTTGCGATATACTCTTCTCTTTCACCTCTATCGATTCAACCTTCCTCTTTAACTCCACTTTCAGATTATACCTCCGTTATTTCCTAATATGTAAGTTAATACACTTTTATCCTTTTCTATTCTAAACTTATATCTGAGAAAACGATGTAAAAATGTATAGTAATATTGATAAGCATGATAAATGGGTTATAAATTTCGTAATTCATTTTTACTTTGAAGATATGTGTGAAAAGTCTATTTTAATCGATTAGAATGCTAATTTATTGTAGGGGATTAATTTCCCAATACTTCAATGACCTCTAAACTTATGTCTACACGTTCAGGATTCATGGTTATCCTGCTGGTGCTTATAACGTCGATATCCAATTTGGCATAATCGGCAATATTATCAAAACCTATTCCACCACTCACTTCAATGATAACCTTATCCCTTAAACCCCTCCGCTTAAGCTCATTTAAAACATTTGAACATTCCTCAACACTCATATTATCCAGCATTATAACATCAGCTCCAGATTCAACAGCTTCAATAGCCTCCTCCAAACTCTTAACTTCCACTTCAACCTTATAAATGAATGACGCCTTCTCCCTAGCAGTCTTAACTGCATTGGCAACACCACCTAGAATTGCAATATGATTATCCTTCACCAATACTGCATTGCTAAGAGAGAATCTATGGGTGTCTCCACCATAAGCCACAGCTCTCTTAACCAGATAACTTAATCTAGGGGGAACCTTGCGGGTGGCAGCCAACCTAACCCTCCCATTAACCATCCCAACCTTATCGAGGAGAGTCCTTGTTGAAGTTGCAACGCTAAATAGGTAGGATAGGAGGTTCAGTAGAGTCCTCCTCACTAGAAGTATACTCCTCGCAGAACCTTCAAGAAACATTAAAACATCTCTAGCCTTAAAATCTTGACCACTCCCAATCCTGTATTCAACTTAATTCCTAGGAGCTAAAAGGAATTAGGAGTTGTGAAATTAAATTCCGTATGAAGCGTCTTCAAGAAACCATTTCATAAAGCGTCACATAGCAGCTCCATAACAGAATCACTCCAATAACTCTAGGGAACTAAATATTACTTCACGGGCTTTGGAGATGATTTCACGATCCAATGTAACTCTAAACTTAAGATTCTCGAGGCAATTTATAATATTCCTTGGGGTAATCTTCTTCATTTCGATACAAACAGCCCTACAGTTTACTGGAAATATCCTCTTACCTCCATAAAGTTTCCCAGCCCTATAAGCTAATCCCTCCTCAGCGCCTATGAGGAACTCTTCCCCTTCAAGATCGCCAATAGCCCTAACAATACCGTTATCGCTACCAACAAAATGTGCAAGCCTACGAACATTCTTAGAAACTTGTGGGTGGACAAGTAGCTTAGCGTTGGGATGATGTTTCAAAGCCTCCAAAACATAATATTCATCCAATAGGTACTCGTAGATGGGGCAATGGGATTCTGGAGATAACTGTATAACATTAACGTTCAATTTCTCAGAAATGTAATCGGCAAGATTCTTATCAGGGCCAAAAATCACATTTTCAACATTCAACTTTGAAATAAGCCTCAGAATTGAGGAGCTTGTTACAAAGTAGTCTGCAACAGCCTTAACCTCAATGGGGGAATTAACGTAAACCACCACGGGGACACCCTTAAACCTACTCCTAAAATCAGAAATCAAACCAGCATTGACACTATCAGCCAATGGACATCTGGAATTAGGCTCCGGATGCAAAACAATCCTATCGGGATTTATTGCAGCCACAATTTCAGCCATAAACCTAACACCAGACACAACAATCACATCAGCATCCAAATCAACAGCCCTAAAAGCCATTTCAAGACTATCCCCAACGAAATCAGCTAAATCCTGAACTTCTGGTAGCTGATAGTTGTGTGCAAGTATAACAGCCCTACGCCTCCTCTTCAAATCCTCAAGCAAATCTAAACTCAAAACACATCAACCCCAAAAAGGGCGCCATCCAAACATTTAGTATAAATTGTTTAGAGGGATTATAATAAAGATATCCAAGAATTCTGGTAAACGTTTAAATGCTTAACTGGGATTAATGTGATACATGGTGGATTTAAGGGAATTTAGACTTGAAAGATGGCAAAGCCTAAGGGAAACCAAGGCAAAAATACTTTTAAGTGAAAGTGGAATTGAACCACTAAGCATAGGAGAACTCAAAGAGATAATTGGAGAACCAATACTTGAAGATGAATTTACAATTGGATATGGATGGACTAAGGGGAGCATTGAACTTAGAGAAGCAATAATGAATACTTATCAAGCAAAGCTGAAAGTGGATAACATACTCGTAACCCATGGAAGCATAGAAGCAAACCTACTGGTAACATTATCACAAGTGAAAAGTGGAGACAAAGTAATACTGGAGAAACCAAACTACATGCAAATACATGGATTAACAGAATGGATTGGAGCAAAACAAAACTTCATATGGAGGAAGAGGGAAAACGATTTCAAAATAGATTTAACGGAACTCATAAACTTAATGAGGAGGGAGAAGCCTAAAGCAATATTCCTAACAAACCCAAACAACCCCACAGGACAATATCTAACCACAAAGGAATTGGAAGAAGTGTACGTTGAAGCGGAAAGGCTAAATGCAAAGGTTATTGTGGATGAAGTCTACCTTGGAACAGAACATGAAGATGATAAGTTAAAGAGCATAGTGGATATAGGATTTGAAAGTGGAAACGTTATAGCTACATCAGGATTATCAAAGGCATACGGACTCCCAGGACTTAGAATCGGATGGATAATAGCTGGGGAAAAGGAGATAGAGAGGATGTGGAGCTTAAAGGATTACACAACAATAGCACCATCAAAGATAAGTGATAAAATAGCATCCAAATGCCTACAACCACAAGCAAGAATGAAAATACTGGAAAGAACGAAAAGGATATTGAATGAAAATGTGAAAATCCTAAAAGAAGCTTCCAAAAACCTAGAGAAAATTAGAGTGCATATGCCGAAGGCTGGAGCAATATTCCTAATGGAATTCATAGATAGAAGTGACGATGAAGAGATATGTGAAGAACTATTCAGAGAATATGGAATACTAATATGCCCAGGATCCACATTCGATTTAAAGGGGTTTGCAAGAGTTGGCATGGGAGCTAAACCAGAATTATTCAAAGAGAGACTGGAAATACTGAAACAATCCATTACAAAAATACTCTCAAAGAAGAAATGTTAAAGCATATAAACACATATGTAAACTTTGATTTAATGGTGTAAATCATGAGTCTTGAGTGGAGGATAAGTAGACTGATATGGGAGTACACTGCGAAGGATTGGGTGGAAAACATTATAAAAAATGATGTTACAATAGTTGGTGCAGGACCATCCGGATTAACAGCCTCAAAATATCTAGCGGAAAAAGGTTTGAAAACCGTGATTATAGAGAAGAGGCTTAGCTTTGGTGGAGGGATTGGCGGAGGCGGAATGCTACTACATAAAGTTGTTTTGGGTGAAGAGGCAAAACAGATACTAGATGAAATGAACATTAAAGCTGTTAAAGCAGATGAAGGACTCTATGTTGTGGATACATATGAATTAATGACGAAACTAGCTTACAACGCCATTGAAGCTGGTGCAAAGATAGTATATGGACTCCAAGTGGATGACGTGATATATAGGGATGACCCACCAAGAATAACTGGCGTAGTAGTATTGTGGTCGGCAATACCCCTATCCGGATTACATGTAGACCCACTATTCATAGAATCAAAAGCAGTTGTAGATGCAACTGGACATGAAGCACAAGTAATATCCATAGCTTCAAAGAAGAATCCATCACTAAACATAAGCGTGAGGGGGGAGAGATCAGCATACGCAGAACTTGCAGAAAAGCTTGTGGTAGACTACACTGGGAGAATCATACCAGGACTCTACGCAACGGGAATGGCGGTTGCAGCCATATATAACCTACCAAGAATGGGACCAATATTTGGAGGAATGCTACTATCAGGGAAGAAGATTGCAGAAATAATATACAATGACATCAAGAAAGCCCAATAAACAATAAAAAGGGAAGTTTTATGTTTTCAGTATAATGGCCCAACATGGCAAACTATAATCAGCATTAACAGTCCTATAAACCTTAATATAATATACCGAAACAGTATAACCACTCTCACAGTAAACTATTACTGTAGCATCTATTGCATACCCACTCTTCAGAACCAGACACACGTCGATTGCAACAACTAATGATGCTGGTAAATAATCTAATGGTATTTCACGCACAAACCCGAATACGGGAATCGCAAACTGTGTGCTTACATCTTCACGAAGCTTAACATCAGTTGTGGGATTTGCAGGGTATAAACCCTGTCCAGGAGCGCTCTTCAGAAATTGTTCAGTACCATCAATATCGTCAACACCCTTAGTGGTATCTAGAGAGTCTGGGAGATGATAACGTATGTATACCCTATGCTCCCTATAAAGCTCACCGCCATCAGCAGGCTCCTCATACTCCCAACACTCATAGGTAATTGTGACTAAACATGAAATATAGTTAACGCTACTCTGCAAGACGTTAAATAGAAGCGTTTTCTCACTTTGTGATGTAACCCAACTTATCTCCTTATCAACTTTCCATGGAATTATTATTGTACCACTATATTTTAAAGTAACTGAAAACGTGCATTTGAAAGCTATCTCCTCATATTTATTCATAGTATAATCAACAGTAGCTGTGGTATGGGGGTCTGTAGCCACTTTGAATAATGTTTCTCTTCGTGATTCCTCCTTACTGTATACTAGTGTGGCCCATGGAGGGGCTTGTTGTTTGTAGTTAACTGTGGAGGCAAGTGCACCTTCAACTTTAAGGAGCCTATCCTTCAGCTCTACGATTGTGCTGGTGATTAGTGGCCCAATGGTTTTTAATGGTAATTTCACGGATCCAGTTCCAAAGTACTTGTATTCCCCAACCCTCCCTATTACGGTTATGTAGAATCCTGGACTAATTTGGATGGCTTTTTGAACGGAATTCCAATCAATTATTGGTTTAATTACCTCTCCTATTGAGAATTCAAATGTTGCCATTCCTTGACTATCTGTAGAGGCCACTGCCATTAGGCGGGTTCCCTTAGGGGTTACTGCAAAAACGTATACATTGGCATCGCTAACGGCTTTACCATCCTTAACCACAAGGACGGCTAAATGAATTGTATTGAGCTCCTTTCCTATAACAATTGCACCATACAATGAGACTATGAAGAGCAATATGATAATTACAGTTTTCAAATTTGATTTTATAATAAACATTACGGATCCCAAAGATTTTAGTTTGAATTCAAGTATATATATATATCGCCAGCTAAAGCGATTAAGGTTTAAGGGGAAAAAGTTTGGTTTGTTTAGTAGCCGATGTTGGATTGTTTTACCAGTTTATTTCTGGTCTTAGGTTTAGGTAGTATGCTATGTTGGCTTTACTGTTTATTACTGGTTTAATTTTGCCTTTGCTTGATGTTAGTATGGTTGTTACTCCTGGACCGTGACCTGCAATGTATGAGTTTGTGTGTACAACTACGCCTATGGTTACAGCCCCCTTCCTATAAATTCTACCGTAAGTGCTATCTGCATCCACTATTGCAACTATGTCTCCAAGTCTCAGTGTGGATAAATTATGCTTCTTAACAGTTTCCTCATCGAATAATGTTATGTCGTAATCTCCACTGTATGTTTGATTGCTACCCAAACCTGAACCCATTATCCCAGCTGGAATTATATGTGTAACTCCAACTACGAGGCAATCCCCCTCAACGGATAGGTTCATCTTCATTAGTAGTGATGGATCTATATTCATAACTGTGATGTCTGGGAAGTCTAGGAGTTTTAATCCTTGACCGAAGGCTTTAACTTGAACTTTATCCCCTATAACCAGCTTATCCAAAACTTCCGGTGGGAAATCCACCATAACATGTTCTATTCCACCATGCTTACCAGTGATGTATCCAATTGCCCCCTTAGCTTCCCCACTAACAACTCTAGCCTCATTACCAATACATGATAGAACGTTCAATGCATTATTAGGCCCTTCAGGGTTACCTGGGTAGCTGGATAAATTCTTTATGCTAACGCCAGGCTCCACGTGATCTGCAACCCAATTAACAGCTGAATCTCCAACGCGAACATTATACCTTATTCCACCAACCCCTGGGCACACTATCAATTGGCCGAAAGCTGAAATGTTGTATGGTGGATACCTGAATACTGGGCTTGCAACTTCACCTATCACAGAAACTTTAACAAGCCTATCAACATTGGTTTTCAAATTCATTTAGATCACCATTAAGAATTATTATTGTTTACCAGATTTAAAGGATTCCACATTCAACTTTACACCATAAGATTCAATGCTCACAATATCCTCCAATGGAACTCTAGTGGATGTACGTTCATGCGCCGGATATCCAAGGGTAATTGCACATACAACCCTAAACTTTTCTGGGATGTTTAGGATCTTCTTAAACTCACTTTCAAAGGGTGTGAATTGGACGCCGATCCAACATGAACCCAACCCTTCAGAGAAGGCTGTTAAAAGGATGTTTTGAACTGCTGCACCAGCATCATTCTGCCAGAATACTGGAGACTTCTCAGGGTCTGCTAAGACAACTATAACCACTGGGCTGGAGGCCATATGCTTACCATAAGGATGTATGCTTGCAAGTTTCTCACGAACAGATTTATCCCTAACAATTATGAAGTGCCATGGCTGTGAATTGTGAGCTGAGGGAGCCCACCTAGCAGCTTCCAAACACTTCAAAACCTTCTCAGGCTCCACAGGCTTATCTAAATACCTCCTAATACTCCTCCTCTTCAATATGGCTTCAAAGACATCCATGATAAAACTATTTCCTAGACAACATATATAAAGGTTAATATGATGCTAAAAGCGGTATTCCACTCTAACCCCCTCAGATGGACGTGAATAGAATGCCATTGGAAATCCACGATCAATACAAGCTTTACAAACCCTCTCCGCTGAACCCTCATCCCTAACTAAACCGATAATAGCTCCACCAAGCCCAGCTCCAGAAATCTTAGCTCCCAAAGCACCATTATCAATCATAACCCTCCTAATATCCTCAAGTATTGGTAGACTAACATCATAGTAATCCCTCAAAAGTTCATGCTGATAATTAACTATTAAACCAAGCAAACTCAATTTATCTTCAAAATCCACATGACACTCTAAATTCAT
>NZ_JANGFQ010000049.1:0-10260 GCF_024707025.1 Candidatus Culexarchaeum yellowstonense | reverse complement strand
GGGCAAAAAACTTGCGATCCATACGGAATTGAGCGTAAACTTTGCGTTGTTCCTCAAGAAGCTTCCTCCCCTTTTCAGTAAGCATGTACCTTTTCATTCCACTCTCCTCAGTCGGTACTCCCTGAATATAGCCATCATCTTGAAGCCAAGATAACAGCGGATAAATAGAACCTGGACTGGGCTTCCAGCATCCATTTGTAAGCTTCTCGATTTCACTCATTATCTCCGAGCCTGAAAGAGGCTTCTCATTTAAAAGTTCTAAGACTTGGTAGCGTAGAAAACCCTTCGGTACGGTAGCCATATGTCTCGCCCAATGCCTGGACGGTGGACGAGGCCGCTGAGGCGTATATTCATCATCGAACATTATATCACCTTTGATATCAAAATTGATATTATCATTTATATAAACTTTTGCCGAAACAAAGCTTATGATCGCCATATAGGATGTTTATAGAGCAAGTTCAACTCGTCATTAGAGGAAAGCTTAAACAAAGAGAGAATGTAGTATAATATGATGTTCCAATGCCTCATTATGGGTTGGTATTTCTAATTTATCAGCGTGAGCTCTGTGAAAATGTTTATTACAACTCTTTGTCGGCACAATAATTAATTTAGTAGCTTTACCTAGATCTATTTCCTTCAAGATCTTTCTGTCTCCCAACATTACATCAGAATCGCAATTTAAAGCTGTGTTTGCCAATATATTCGAAACAATCTCCTTTGCATTTTGTATTGCATGCATTTTCGTTACACTTTTAAGATGCGAAAAAATTAAGTAGTAGATATAGGTTTGAGTAATGTATGGAGCTTAATTTAAAAGAGGATATTATTGAGGCATTGAATCTTAGAGAGCCGGAAGTTGTCCCGGTTGCTCCATACATATATACAAACTATGCGCCTAAACTCTTTGGGTTGAAGATTTCCGAATTTGTTTTAGGTTCGAGTGAGTTGAAGGCTAAGGTGCTCATAAATGCCTTTGAAAGGTTTAGGTATAATTGGGTAATGGTTAGTTTATATGAGCCGAAAAATTGGCTTGAAAGTGTTCGAATTGTTGATAAGGGTGATAGATATGAGTTGCTGGATAAGCGTGATGGTCGACTTGTATGTCTCCTCCCAAAGGATGATACTCCAGTTTATGGGTCATGGTCAGGTTTCGGAGACGTAAAGGTGGATGAAGCTATTGAGCGAATGGAATCAGAAATAGAGGATTATAAAGAAATATTGAGGAGTGGAAGATGTGAAGTTACAAGGATTGTTTCACAGAAGGTTGGGAAAGTAGCTTTGGTAACAGCGATTATAGGAGCTCCCTTCGGTGAAGTTGCTTGCAGATTGGGTTTAAAGGAAACTGCGTTATGCCTACGCAAACGTCCAGACTTAATTAAGAAACTATCTGAACTGGTTGTGAGGAGATACATTGAGGAGGCAAAAGCATTAATTGAAGCTGGAGCTGAAGCCTTCTGGATCGAGGAGGTTTTCGCCGATGCCAGCACAATCTCCCCCAAACATTTTGAGGAAATAGCTTTACCATACGAAAGGATGGAGATTAATGAGCTTAAGCGTTTAGGCGTATACACAATTCTCTATTTCTGTGGCAACGCAATGCCCATAATAGAGAAGATTGCCTCCATAAATGCGCATGCATTCGCCTTTGAAGAGGATAAGAAGGGATTCAAAATTGATATGCCCCGCATTAGGAGTATATTAAAGGGGAGGGCATGCCTTTTCGGAAATTTTGACACAATAAACGTCTTGAGGAAAAGCCCAATGGAAGTGGAGGAGAGGGTGAGGGAAATGATCCTAAAACTTGCTCCAGGTGGAGGCTTTGTGCTAGGCACTGGCTCCCCAGTTTTAAAGGATATTCCACCAGAAAACATAGACGCTATGATTGCAGCTA
Source organism: Candidatus Culexarchaeum yellowstonense (assembly GCF_024707025.1). Classification (NCBI taxonomy): domain Archaea; kingdom Thermoproteati; phylum Candidatus Culexarchaeota; class Candidatus Culexarchaeia; order Candidatus Culexarchaeles; family Candidatus Culexarchaeaceae; genus Candidatus Culexarchaeum; species Candidatus Culexarchaeum yellowstonense. Next base: position 8,366 of record NZ_JANGFQ010000049.1, on the reverse strand, counting down.
CAAGGAGATATGGGCGAAGGGAATTTATACGAGAATTAAATAAATTAACTTGAAAAGGGTTTTAAATTGTGAGGGGTTTCTATGAATGACAGGGGCTTACTTGTCTTAGAACTTTCTGGAAGTTCTTATGAGAGAGGTTATGAGTATGGTGCTAGATGTAGGAGTCGTATAGCTCGTATGATCGAAGAAGAATTTTATAAGGAGTTTAGTGGAAGGTTGAGCAAGGAGCAGTTAATAAAATATGCCAAAAAATATGTACCGTTTATAGAAGATTATTCACCAGAGTTGGCTGAAGAACTTCGCGGGGTAGCTGATGGCTCTGGGTTTTTGTATGAAGAAATAGTTATGATAAATGCCCTTGAAGAGAGAGAGGGGTTTGTGAGAAATTGTACAGCGTTTGCTGCGACGGGGTGTTCCACTGAGAATGGCGAAACCTACCATGGGCAGAATTGGGATGGATTGGAATGGGAATGGTTTGATGGGGAAGTTAGCTTACTTTTCAAAATTAAACGGAAGGATGGTCCTGATATTTTAAATTACACGAATCCAGGAATTTTGACATGTGCTGGATTGAACTCAAATGGTGTGGGGATAAGCTGGACTTCTGTTCCAAGGTTAGAGTTGAGGATTGGAGTTCCCACCTATATTATTGTTGCAGAGGTTTTAAGGCAAAAAACTATTGGAGATGCTTTAAATGCTGTCTTAAGGGCTGAGAGAGCTGGATGCTTCCATTTCATTATTACTGATAAAACTGAAATTTACAGTATTGAGGCTACTCCCAATGACATTGATATAGTTTATAGTGATGAATGTGTGGCGCATGCAAACCATTATATTTCAGATAAGTTTTATGCGAAACAAAACATTTCCCAATTGAAGACCGATACCTTCATACGTTACAATAGAATGAAAAGGCTCCTGAGAGAGAATTTTGGGAGGATTAACTTAGAAGCATGCTTCAGTTTTTTAAGAGATCATGTTAATTACCCATATTCCATCTGTAAACATCCGGATGAGAAGGTTGCTGATAAATTTAGAGGGTTAACACTTGACTCTTGGGTTGCTGTGCCGTCGAAGGGCGAATTCTGGTTGGCTCATGGATCACCATGCAAAAATAACTTTATTAAGTATACCTTTTAAGTCTTAAGCCAACCTATTAAGCGTCTTAAAATGTAAACAAGTATTAAGCATGAAATAAGTAATATGGCCGTGATCGTGAAATTTATTGAATGTGTATATATGAATTTAATCATGTTTTGGAAAAGGAAAAATGCAGAGAAAATTAGCATGTATATTATTAAAGGAATTATAAGCATTAAAAAAAGAGTGATTATGATTGCAGGAGCATCCTTCAATGACATTTCTGCTTAAGTTGTTTTTATCCTACGTTTCATGGCGAAATATCCCACTGAAAATCCCACAACAAATGTGCAGATGGCAATTGCGCTGATCTCCGTTGTGTATGCAGATAATGGTGTCGTGGGTAGAGGGTAATGATAACCTGCCTTTTCAAGGTAATACTTAGCTAGTTCAAGATTATGTGTATATATGGGCGCGTTTGAATCATAGCCGAACCAATATGGTGGTACTGGGGAATTAGCTTGTTTGGCATAACCTTTAAGCAAGTCATTGATTATATGTTCATAGGGAATCGCATAGCATAATGCCTTTCTCACGTATGGATTGGCAAGTATTGTGTGATTATTATTGAAGGCTAGAAATGTTACAGCAGGTACTATTCCACCTCTAACAGCGATATCCGTCCTCCCCTTTAAAGCTGGTATCTCATTAATTAGTTGCTGACATTGACTTGGATGTATAGCATCAATTTCATGATTCTTTAAGGCTTGTAGTGCCGTTACGGGGTCAGGTATTACTTGAAGTATTATTTTATCGACAAATGGTCTTCCCCTCCAGTAATTGTCGAAGGCTTCCAATTCCATGTACTGCCCCTTAACCCATTTAACAAACTTATAGGGTCCAGTTCCGGGTGCTGGAGCTACCGTGTTTGTTTCATGAGTACGAAGTTCCGAGTGCGGTATGTTTCCCAGTACATGGTAGGGTAGAATTGAAAGTCCTCCAGCGGAAAGCATTGATATGAGGTGAGGTGCTGGTTTCTTCAAGTTTAAAACGACGGTAAAGTTATCCAACATATGTACTGAATTAACAAATTCTGAAAAATCACCATAGGAGGTGGCTCCAGTGTCGGGGTCGAGAATGGCTTCAAATGTGAAAACTACATCTTTGGCCGTGAAGGGGGCTCCATCATGCCAAGTCACATTATGTCGTAAATGAATTGTCACTGATAAACCATCCGCTGAAAACTCGTATGATTCAGCAAGTTCCGGTACAATTTCATACACTGGTGGTTCAAGTGAAACCTGTTTCATTCTGAACAATGGGCTAAACATGGGTTCCAAGTGGGCGTAGCCTCCATCCATAAACCATGGATTCAGCATGCCAGGGTCGCCATCAACTGAATATCTAACTACCACGTAATCTTCGGGTTTCTTCCCTTCTACGTACCATTGCCATGCATTACCAGTCCAGAGCATGGGATCTATTCTTTGCAATTTTGCATCACATAATTGTGGTATGATAGGCCAGTAGAGTAACGCTGCAGGGGGGTTTTCTTGAAAATGTTCTTGCCATAAATGTAGCCACTTAATACGTTCTGTTTCATTGTAGGTTGACATAGCATTAACTAAATATGTGTCTGCGATGCTATCAGCCCACCTCATGAAGTTCCAGCCATTGGGAGGCCAACCGCTTGCAGTCCAGCATCCAATAAACCACATATAATCCGTAGGCCACCACCACCAAGTTTCGATGACAAGATCCCATCCTCCATCCTCATATGATGGGGCTACTTCCGAGTATAAGCGGTCTGTGAGTGCACCGCTCTCCATAGATACTATCTCAAGTTGAATTCCGAGTTTTGCAAATTCTTCTCTTAGTGAAGATGCTATTTCAAGCTGTAGAGGGCTTGCAGAATCAATCAAGATATGTAATGTAAAAATAGGTCGTCCTTCAACTGCTGCAGATACTGGTGAAATCAATAGGTATGCTGACATTATAGCTAGCAAGGTTATAACTGGTAGAAATATATTATTAGTTGACTTTCTTTTATCCATTCTTAATATCCCCAATTTTTACTTTATTTTATTTTTCCACATAAAAACTTTACTTTCTATTGTTTGTTTTTATATTCTTGCTCTTACGTCAAAGGCATCTCTTAAGCCATCTCCAAGGAGATTTAACCCTATTGTTGTTATGAAAATCATTAATCCCGGGAAGGTTGCAACCCACCAGGCGCTTGTCAAGACATCTTTTCCTCTTGCTACGAGATTGCCCCAAGAGATCGCTGTGGGGTCTCCAAGACCTAAGAAACTTAATGTTGCTTCATACATTATGTAGAATGGGGCATCCAATGTTGCGACAACTATTATTGGGGATATGGCGTTTGGTAGTATGTGATGGAAAATTATTCGTAGCTTCCCTATTCCTAAAGATTTAGCAGCTTCAACAAATAGAGATTCTTTTAGAGATAGGAATTCACTTCTAACTATCCTAGCCATCCAAGGCCATCCGAGAGCACCCATGATCAATGTTATAATCACGATAGATCTCACTTTAAACATGCTAACAGCTGTTAATAAAAGGAGTATTGTTGGTAAAGTCATAATTATATCTGTAATCCTCATAAGTATTTCATCTATAATTCCCCCGAAATATCCTGCAATGGCGCCGATTAAAACCCCTATAGCAACCTCAATTAAAATTGCTCCAATAGCTACTAGAAGAGATGTTCTTGCCCCCCAAATAATATAGCTTAAAATGTCCCGTCCACCAGTATCTGTTCCTAACAGGAATTCCCATGAGGGGGGCTGTAACTCTTTACCATAATTTAGTTTTTCAGGGTTGTATGGGGAGATTAATGGGGCGAGAATAGCTATTCCAGCAATAGTTAATGTTATTATAGCTCCAGCTATCGATACTTTATTCTTCTTGAATCGTCGCCAAGCAATATGTAGCATTCCTGCCTTTCTCTCTTTTACAGTCTTCCGGTTTAGAAGTTTTTGCATATTCCTCACCCCGATCTGTTTAAGCCTAATATCTTATCCTTGGATCTATCAAAGCTATCACAATATCTGTTATTAAATTTGCAATTAATACGCATAGGACTATCATCATGTTTATACCCATGATTGAGGGGTAATCTCTTGCTAATGTTGATTTATATGCAAATTCACCTAGACCAGGCCATGCGAAGATGCTTTCGACAACCACTGCCCCACCAAGTACGAAGCCTAGGGATGTCCCGAAGGATGTTGCAACAGGAAGTATAGCATTTCTTAAAGCATGTTTATATATGACAATCCTTTCCGTTAAACCTTTTGCCCTAGCCGTTTTTATATAGTCCATTTGAAGGACATCTAGCATAGCGGATCTAACGAGTCTGAAATACCAAGCGGCGCTTCCAAAGGAAAGTACTAGGAGGGGGAGTGTGAGATGCCATAGATGATCAGCTAATGCCCCCCAAAAATCGAGCTCTACTCCTATAGTTTGAGAGCCGCAAACGGGAAACCATTTAAATGTAATAGCGAAAATTAAGATGAAGAGTATGGCCATCCAGAAACTGGGCATGGAGTAGCCAAAAAGGGAGCTCAGTGAAAGGAGGCTATCCACCCATGAATTTCTTTTAACCGCTGCAACAACGCCTAAAACTATTCCCATTAGTAATGAGAGAACTTGTGATAAGAGAACGAGTTCTACAGTTAACCAAAGTCTTGCAGCAATTTGTTCTATTACAGGTTGATTGTTCACATATGAATAGCCAAGATCTCCCTTTAAAAAATTCAAGATCCAAATGAAATATTGTTCGTAAATTGGTTTGTCTAATCCTAGCTTCTCCCTAATTAACTCAATAATTTTTGGGTTTGTTGGACGAGTCCCTCTATACATGATTTCTATTGGATCTCCTGGAGCAATATGCATTAAGGAGAAAATGATCATGCTTGAAACTAGGAACGTGGGAATGCAGATAAGTAATCTTCTTAAAATATAATTTCGTAGCTCCATAGCTAACATTATATAAGCTTAGTTTTCTCTTAAAATTTTCGCTAAAATTTATATATCTTGGAAATTTTAGTGATACTTGGAATATAATGTCTGAAAACGAACCTTTACTTAAAATTCATGATTTAAGAACATATTTCTTTACAGATGAAGGTGTCATTAAAGCTGTTGATGGTGTAGATTTGCAAATAAATCGGTTCGAATCTGTTGGTCTTGTTGGTGAATCGGGTTGCGGAAAAAGTACTTTAGCGTTATCAATTTTGAGATTGGTTCCATTTCCTGGAAGAATAGTTTCGGGGGAGATATTATTTAACGGCAGAAATCTTCTAACGCTTAGTGAAAAAGAGATGCGTAAAATTAGGGGCGGCAAAATTGGAATTATTTTTCAAGACCCCCGTTCATCATTGAATCCAGTTTTTAATATAGGTAGTCAAATTGCAGAAGCAGTTCAGTTACATCAATTGGTGAAGGAGAGGAATGAACTTAAGAAAAGAGTTGTTAACATGCTCGAAATGGTTAATATTCCTGATCCGGAAAGGCGATACTTCAATTATCCTCATGAACTCAGTGGTGGCATGTGTCAGCGGGTTATGATTGCTATGGCTTTGTCTTGTAAACCAGATTTGCTAATAGCTGATGAGCCAACAACTGCATTGGATGTCACAATACAAGCGCAAATATTGGACTTGATGAAGAGAATGCAAAGCGAGTTTAAGTCTGCTTTACTTTTGATAACGCATAATATGGGAATAGTTGCTGAAATATGCGAAAAGGTAGCTGTAATGTACTGTGGTAAAATAGTGGAGTATGGGGACGTTTTATCCATTTTCACGAATCCAAGGCATCCCTACACCAAGGCTCTCATCGAATCAATTCCTAGGGTGGATGTCAAAAAGGAAGAGTTAAAGACGATACCTGGTTCCGTCCCCTCATTAATGAATCCTCCTCCAGGTTGCCGTTTTCATCCGAGATGCAGTTATGCTCAGAATATTTGCATGAAGGTAGATCCACCAAAAATTGTGGTGGAAAGAGATCATATTGTATTTTGTCATAGAGTTGATGCATTGTCATGATATTTTGGGTGGGATTTTGCAAAGTGTAATTTTTCGCGTTGAAAATCTTAAGAAGTATTTTCCTGTCAGAGAAGGTTTCTTTAAAAGGACGCGTAAATACGTACATGCGGTGGACGATGTAAGCTTCCACATAGAGAGCGGCGAAACACTCGGGCTTGTTGGGGAGAGTGGATGTGGAAAGACCACTCTTGGAAGGTGTCTCCTGATGCTGATTAGACCTACATCTGGTAGAATACTATTTTTTGATCAAGATATATGTAAACTTAATGAGGCAGGTTTGCGCAAATTCCGCATGCAAACAGCTATAGTTTTTCAAGATCCATATTCTTCGCTTAATCCCAGAATGACGGTAGCAGATGCTATAGGTGAACCTTTAGAAGTTCATGGTATAGCTAAGGGTTCTGAAAAGGAAAGGCAGATTGAAGATTTGCTCATAAAGGTTGGTCTTCATCCACATTACATGTACAAGTACCCACATGAACTTAGCGGTGGAGAAAGGCAGAGAGTATGCATTGCAAGAGCCTTAGCCATAAGACCGAAATTTATCGTGTTAGATGAGCCAGTTGCAGCTCTTGATGTTTCCGTTCGTGCTGGCGTTCTCAATCTTTTAAAAACATTGCAAAGGGAGAATGCACTTACATACCTATTTATTTCACATGACTTGAGCGTAGTTAGATATATGTGCAATAGGGTTATGGTCATGTATTTGGGTAAAATCATTGAGATCGCAGATAATGACGAGCTATTTTCTAATCCGCGTCATCCATATACAGAAGCATTGCTTTCAGCAGTTCCAATTCCAGATCCAACTGTTAGGAGGAAGAAGATAATTCTTCAAGGAACAGTTCCATCACCAATTAATCTCCCCCCCGGTTGCCGCTTTCATCCTAGGTGTATGTATGCTAAGGACAAATGTTTAAAGGAAGAACCCAGTTTAATTGAAATTGGAACAAGACATTTCGTTGCATGTCACCTTTACACTTAACTATCTTATTCATTATGTGAGAATAACTGTATCGTTCAGCGCATGCATATGTTTTTAAGCGATTAAGTTGATTTGAGGCATGAGAATTCTAGAAGTGATAGAGTTTGTACAATCGAGACCAGCAATGCTACCAGCATACCAAACAATAGCAGGAACAATAATTGCAATAGCCATAGTTGCAACAATAGTATACTACATAGCCAGAAAGAGAAGTAAATGAAAAAATTTCTAATACACATCAATTTTTATTTAAGAATAATTCTTGCAAAATACTTTATCGATTATGAATGGTATGAATTTACTCACCTCAATTATGGAAGTTGCCTAATTAAACCCTACACTAAGGTTATGAAGAAATTGTGTCAGTAAGTTCTTTATACTTTAGTATTCTTAGTATCCTTTGTTTGATTTTGTGATTTACCATGGGGAAGTCTGTGAAAGTAATGGGGGCTGTGCTTCTCACATCCATAATCCTACTTTTAATCTTAATTTCATTTAGAGCTGAGTTATCCCAGATGGATAACTATGTAAACTCGTTGATTATGCAATATAGGATTCCATTTTTCGATCAAGTTGCCATACTGATTTCCATTATCTTCGATACGTATGCGTTAACATTAATATCAATATTCATTGCCATCATCCTCTATTTTAAGGGCTACTTCTACGACGCCATAATATTCGTTGGCTCCATGGCTGGGAACGCCATTACAACGCAAATCATTAAATTATATGTGGCTACCCCAAGACCACCAAACATGATCATACCTGAATCCGGCTACTCATTCCCCAGTGGTCATGCATCATCAATAATCCCCTTCACAATAATAATTTTACACATCATTTTCAAAGGCGCCTCCCTACGGTCGAAGGCTCTGAAGATATTGGTTGGAAGCCTCTCTCTCCTATTAATACTTGTAGTCTGCCTTGATAGGATATACCTAAACGTCCACTGGTTAAGTGACGTCATTGGAGGAGTCTTAGTTGGATTAATCTGGTCTTCAACAGCACTCCTCCTATTCAAAATTGTTGAACGAAATTTTAGATGGTATAAGGGTATTTGCGAATAGGTTTGGTTAAATTTCACTTGCCTATTAGGAATATATGTTTTCCTCGTTCCCTTCAATGATCAAATGTATCTGGTATTAATCTACTTCCACGTTTAAGAATATTCTTATGAATACTCCTATGGTGAATGTTAAGCCTGCTATTCCTAGGCTGATTGCAGC
>NZ_JANGFQ010000048.1:0-10543 GCF_024707025.1 Candidatus Culexarchaeum yellowstonense | reverse complement strand
GAATTTCAGTGTTTCAAGGTTATCGTCGCATGGTATTAGTGGTGTTGACATGTCTGTCCATTCATCCTTCTGCTCCATGTATAGCATTCCACCCCTTGAAACCACATTTACCCTTATAGCTCCACCACACCCCTCATATACTCCTGTTAGCATGTTCATCCTCTTCTGTATCTTTATTATTGGGACATCGTCTATTTTAACGCCAATTAGCATGGCTAATGCTGCGTGGGCTATGTATGTGTAGGGGAATCCTGTGGTATTTGAGGCCATCACCACTCCAATCTTCTCTTCTGGTATAAATGCTACGTATGCACTTGCACATCCCGTTGATCCACTGTGATGTATAACCCTCCTACCATAGAAGTCTTCTATTATCCCCCAACCGTAACCATACCCCTCCCTACCATAATATGTTTTTGGTCTTTCCACATGGATTTTCTGCATTTCCATTATACTCTCCTTGCTCGCCAATTTCACGCCATCGAATTCCCCATAATTCATTGATGCAATTACATAGTTTGAGAATTCGTTTACTGAGCTGACAAGCCCCCCTGCAGCATATATGAGTTTGTCGAAGGGCATTCTAACCTTCTTCGGATTTCCATCTTTATCCTTCCAGTATGGCGTCATCTTGTCAGTTTCCCTTTCAAACTCCTCCCTTAGAAATGTGCTTCTAAACATTTTCAGTGGCTCCAGAATCCTCCTCCTTATGTATTGGTGGTATTCCATTCCACTTACCCTTTCAATTATGTCTCCCAGAATAGTGTATCCAGCGTTTAGGTAGAAGTATCTCTCCCCAGGTTTCGCTGCAACCTCCTCTCCCGCGGCGTTAACGTATCTGTAGAAGTCTTCCATGCTACTTAGTGGTGTGTAATCCTCCTTTACCCCTGTGGCTTTCCTCAAGCTTATAACTGCAGTGTTTAGTGATGGTATTCCTGAGGAGTGTGAAAGTAGGTGGTGTATTCTTATTGGGTATTCCTTGAATCCAATTTTTAGTGGTGCATACTTCTCCACGGGGTCTTCTATGCTTATCTTCCCCTCTTCAGCCAATTGCATTATTGCCAGTGCAGTCATGGATTTCGTGCATGATCCAAATCCGTATAGCGTGTTTATGGTTGCTGGTGAATTGCTTTCCAAATCCCTTGCTCCGAAGGCTTCCATGTATGCCTTTTCCCCATCAATTATTATTGATATGCTTAAGCCTGGTGTTCTGCTTATCTTCATGAGTTTTGGGGTTTCACTTTCAATGAATGATTTCAACTCCTCGATCTTCATGTTTAGAATTATGTTTTATGGTGTATTTATGTGTTGGTAACCTTTTTAAATTTATATTTATACATGTAAATATTGGTGGAATACCCCCTTGACTCTAGACTACTATACCGCCTGTATACCATACAGTTTGACAAACCTTGCTTCGCAACTTAAATCTCCAACCCTAGTTAGGATTGACATAAACATACCTGTGGTTGATGGTAGGATAATGGAGGATAATATGAGGATCATTGCCTACGCCCACATACTTGAACTCCTATCAGAGTATGCTGGTTTAGTTGTTGTAGCTCATCAAGGTAGACCTGGGGATGAAGATTTCATACCATTGAAGCAGCATTGGGTTGCTTTGAGGAAGCTTCTACCATCAAAGATAGACATAGACTTCATCCCAAAGGATAAGGTCTTCACTGAAGAGACGAAGTCTAGGATTATGGGTCTTAGGGAGCGCGAAATACTATTACTGGACAATATTAGGATGTTTGAGGAGGAGATGAAGTGGAATCCTGAGAAATCCCAATTCATAAAGTTCTTTAAGGGGGTTATAAAGAGCTGTGTTAATGATGCCATACCAGTATGGCATAGAGCTCACACAAGTGTAATGGCCCTCCCCTACATTGCTAGGACTTGGGTTGGACTTAGATCCATGTATGAACTTAAAGCTTTAAGTGAGGTTATGAAGAATGCCAAGGATTGCGCCATAATTATGGGTGGAGCTAAGCTCCAGAAGATACAGTACCTAACATCCATATTATCAAAGATGGAGGGGTTCACTGGAGGCCTCCCAGGTCAGCTTGTGGCTAGGGTTAAGGGTTACGATCTCGGCCCCAGAAATAACTCCTTCCTAGAATCGAAAATGTCTAGGGAGGATTTTGAAGCCGCTAAGATTTTGGCTGAGAAGTTTAATGTTGCTCATCCAGTGGACTTTGTGGTTCTAGATAATGGCGAAATAAAGGAGGTTCACTTAGAGGATATGGGTAAATGTAATGGTATAATAATGGATATTGGAAGTGAAACTGTGGAGATTTATGCTAGGAGGCTTCAAGAGAAGGTTTATAGAATTAGGGCTGGACCTTTAGGTGTATATGAGAAGGGGTTCTCCAATGGCGTTGAACTTACAAAGCTAATTGCAGGTTTAGGCTTAATATTCCTCGGCGGGGATACCACTGCTGAGATCGTCAAGTATGGTTTGGATAGGATAATACTGAGTACTGGTGGTATGCTTTGTATTAGTGGTGGAGCATTTATACATGGACTTGCAGGTGAAAACTACCCATCCGTAGACCTCATCCTTAAACAGAATAAACTTTGACTTGTCATGAATGGGTTGACATAAAAAATATAAAGTTTTTTTATATTCCCTCCTTAAACTTCCTGTATGTGTGGTAGTCTAGGTATATTAGGTGTGGGTTGCTACTTTGCCATTCAACGTTGAATTTCTCAGTTCTCTTACGCTTCTCAACTATCTTTGGGGTTACAGTTATTAGGTATGCGTCGCTTCCAGCCCCTGATCCAAAGCTTGTTAGGAGGATCTTCTCGTATGGTTTGGCAATGTCTAGAACTGCAGCTAACCCTGCTGGGCTTGATCCGGAGTATAGGTTTCCAAATTTCGTTACTTTTAATGATGGTATGCATTGCTCTTCCCTGAATCCAAGTCTTCTAGCGGCTCGTAGTGGGAATTTGGCGTTTGGCTGGTGTGGGATGAAGTAGTTTATGTCTTTTGGTGTTAGATTCATTTTGTCCATAAGCTTCTTTGCAGCTTTAATTATATGTTTGAAGTATGCTGGTTCACCTGTGAATCTCCCTCCATGTAGTGGGTACTTCTGTCCATCCCTCCTCCAGAAGTCAGGTGTATCCGAGGTTACTGAGTACCACCCCTCTATTTCAGCTATCACATCCATGTTACCTATTATGTATGCTGCTGCACCATAACCTACGAAGTAGTCCAATTCCCCTCCAGGTTGATCTCTTGGAGCTGCTTGTGAATTGTCAGTTCCTATGACCATTGTGAAGTATTCCTCCCCCTTCTCAGCCATGTACTTTGATATTGCCGCTGCATCTTTGAACATGCTTGTAGCCGCTTTACATGCGAATTCCGTGTCTATGGCATCCACCCCTCTAACTCCATCCCCTAGGTTTTCTCCTAGATCCAATACTTGTGCAACTTTTGATGCTATTGGTTTTACTGCGTATGGGTTTGATTCCGTTCCCACATAAACCTTCTTGATCCTCCACCCATGTAATGCAGCTTGTATTAGTGCAAGTTTCCCAGCTTCCACGGCAGCTGTTATTGAGTCTTCATCTAGGAATGGTACTGACCTCTCAGTATCCCCCTCCCTTATCCTGAATCTGGATGTGTATAATGCATATCCAACTATTCCAGGCTTCTCAGATGGTTCCTTCGGCTCTTTAGTTTCGTATGGTATGTATGGGTAGTATTCGTCTGCGAATGTGAATGTGAGTGATGTTGTTGGCACTATTTCATGGGGCTCCGTTGAATATCTCCTCCTAAACCTGAATACAACTTCTCTCCCCTCATAATCCTCCGGTTTGAATTGTGAGTTTTGTATGTGGTCTGTTAGCCTTGCAGGTATCCTTATGTCTGCTTCCGGTATTCTAACTATTCCATAAATGTATGGTGAGAGGATTTTGAATTTGTTTGTGGGGTCATCTATTAATGTGCATGCTTCCAAAACCCCCTTACTATATAGGTAGCTTGCCTCCTCCATTTTACCCATACTCTTCCTTCCACATTTTGGGCAGTAGTATCTTGGCTTGAAGTATCTTCTTCCACATATTGGGCATATGCTTCCACGTAGCCTATCCGATATGTAACTTACCCTTCTCTCTATGGGTTCTGAACTCACCATTCCCACCTCCCAAAAATGTTTACATATGTTTTCGTTCCAAACCCTTCATGCTCCACATTTAATGCGTAATCCCCATCTCCTATGGGTATCTGTCTATCTCCAGCCTTCCCCATCAATTGTAGGTATATTTCAATTATTTGTGCACCTCCAGTTGCTCCATATGGATTTCCATCAGCTTTAAGTCCACCATTAGTGTTAACATATATCTCCCCTCCCCTCGCCTCGTACGTGTACCTCTTATTCTCCATACTTTTAATTATCGCTTTCCAAGCTTCCCCCGAACTATATACTCCAATATCTTCCAATGCTACTAGCTCCATCAATGTTGATTGATCATATAACTCCATTAGCTTTATTTTCTCAATTCCCACTTTAGCTTCTTCCATAGCTTTCCTTGCAGCTATCCTAGTTGATTTGAATCCAGCTAAATCCTCCCTTGAGGAGTATGATAGGTAGTCTGTGGCTACCCCCCTCCCAATTATGCTAACCCCCCTCTTCACCCCAATTTCCCTAGCCTTTTCTTCGCTGGCCAATATTATTGCTGTAGCTCCATCTGATATGGGTGCATAATCGTATAATCCCAGGATTCTTCCACTCCTAGCTTTTATAATAGTATCTACGTCAACTTTTACCCTGTAGAATTGTGCATCTTGGTTTTTGGAGCCATATTCATGGTTTTTGTGGGATATGTATGCTAGAGCCTTCATTAATCCTTCCACGTCGCTCCCCCTTAAACCATGCTTCTTAATGTATTCCCTTAGCATTAGCTCGTGGTGTGCTTCCATGCTTCCACCAGCATAATAGCTACATGAGTCCATTAACATCATTATATCATCTCTAATCTTGTCAAGTCTATCATTCATCTTTTCAATTCCACCCACCAGTACGATTTTGTATCGGCCAGCTTCTATGGCGTTGCATGCATGGTTTACTGCTGAACTGAATGATCTAGCAGTCTCCATGGGTATGTGGAGGTCTAAGATCTCTGATAGGAACCCCTCTTCTAAGCCTATCTTGTTTGTTAATTGTAGGAAGTAGTTTGATACCATTACTGCATCAAGATCCTTCCTCTCTATTCCAGCTGATTCCAATGCCTTTAACCCAGCTTGCTCCATTAATTCTTCGGGGTCTTTTTCGTAGTGTTCTCCGAAGGGTGTTCTTCCACATCCTATTATCACAACTCTATTCGACATTTGTCGATCACCATTACGTTTACAGTCGATTTAAATACATATAAATCCATTCAATTTAAAAATGTGTTGGTGGCTGTTTATAGGTGGATTCAAAGTCATTGCGGAGTGTATGGGCTTAAAGTTGAAAATACCCGATAGATGTTGGTTTAGCTTCTTCAATAGTCCATATCCATCTCATAAATCCTCATCAGCCATAGACATATATTATCCTGAGGGTGAGGGGCTTATGCCCATCGATGATGGAGTTGTCTTGGAAGTTGAGAAGTTTGAGTGTCCAGTTAGGAGGGCTGATGCCTCCCCCTTCGATTACCTAACATTGATAAGGGTTGATGAAGATGTTGTTTTGAAAATCCTTCATGTGAAGCCTAATGTAAAACCTGGTGAAAAGCTCCATTTAGGGGATCCCATTGGTAAGATAATTGTTTCAGGCTTCCTATCCCCATGGTCCAATATCCACATGCACTTGGAGTTTAGGAGTTTACATGATCCATATAGAGCTTTGGGAGGGTTTAGAATTGATATTCGTGAAACTGTAAATTTACTCCCAAAGCCAAGTCGAATTGAGAATCCCTTTACAGTTGAGGAGATATGTGAAAACTACATGTGGCTTAAGCCTAAAACGAGTTTCAACTTCCAGTGCGGTTTAATGCTTATGGTTAATGATAAACTTCTTTGGGTTGATGGTGGAATACCACACTACAATTATGGTGCAATTCTCGGGTTTAATGGTTTGGGATCTATACGTTATGTTGATGGGGTATCTTTAGGCGAAATATACTTCCATACCCATCCATACTCCCTATTTAAACCTAAATGCAAAGTTTACATTGATGGTTTAATGGTTAAGGGTTTAGGAAGCTATATCGGTAACCCACTATTAAAGGTGATCTTCGATCGCAATGTTAATGGCTATGCTGATTGGAGGGTTGGAGATCAAGTTGAATTATCCTTTAAGTAAACATGTACTTCATGATGGGTAGAATTATATTTCCTTATTGCCTTAAAGTATTTTGGTGATCGTTTTGGGTAGGAGAACTGAGTATCTTAAAGCTGAATTGGAGAATTTGAGGGCTCAAGGATTATACTTTGTAGAGAGGGTTAGGGTTGGGCCTCCAGATAATAGGGTTGTGATTAAGGGGGTTGAGTATATTCTAATGTGCTCCAACAATTACCTTGGACTTGCAAATCACCCTAAGATTAGGGAGGCTGCCATTAGAGCTATAGAAGAGTATGGTGTTGGGGCTGGAGCTGTTCGCCCAATATCTGGAACCACAGATCTACATATTGAGGCTGAAGAGAAGATTGCAAAGTTTAAGCGTAGGGAGGCTGCAATACTATTCCAATCTGGCTACGTTGCCAATGTGGGCGCCATATCAGCTTTGGTTGGTGATGAAGATGCAGTACTTAGTGAGGAGCTTAATCATGGTAGCATAATTGATGGTATAAGGCTTACGAAGGCTAAGAGGCTGATATATAAGCATTTGAATATGGAGGATTTGGAAGCTAAGTTGAAGGAGGCTAAGGATTCCAGAAGGAGATTCATAATAACTGATGGTGTTTTCAGCATGGATGGCGATATAGCTCCACTGGATAAGATTGCTGATTTGGCTGACAAGTATGATGCAATAGTGTATGTTGATGATGCTCACGGTGAGGGTGTTTTAGGGGATCATGGTAGGGGTATTGTGGATCACTTCAAACTTCATGATAGAATAGATATTGAGATGGGGACTTTATCCAAAGCCTTCGGAGTTATAGGCGGATACATTGCCAGTTCAAAGGAAGTTGTGGAATACCTCAAGCAGAGGGCTAGACCACATCTTCTTAGTAGCGCATTGAATCCACCTGACGTTGCAGCCATAATTGCAGCCATAGACTTGCTTTCCTCAAGTGATGAGCCTTTAAAGAAGCTCTGGAGCAATGCTAGATACTTCCAGAAGTCCCTTGTGGATAGAGGGTTCAATATTGGCAATACCAAGACCCCCATAACTCCAGTTATGATTGGTGATGAGAAGAAGACTCAGCAGTTGGTGGAGATGCTATTTAATGATTATCATATATTCGTTCAAGCAGTGGTTTATCCATGGGTTCCAAGGGGGACTGCTAGGATTAGATTCCAGCCAAATGCCACTCACAGCATTGAGGATTTAAATTACGTTATTGACTCTTTGACTGAAGCTGCCAAGAAGATTGGTGTATTAACTTAGACTTCAACGTAATACTCCCTTTCCTCAATTACCCTCCCACATACACTACATTTTTTAACTTCAATCCTCCTATTACCATAAGTTTTTAATTCTACGTCAACTTTTACGAATCTATCACAATTTGAGCAATATGCTTCTTCGCTTAATATCCTCTTTATACCTTTAATTATCCTTCTCACTTCCTCAACCCCTCAACTTCAATCAATAATTTGATTAGTTTAGGCTTCTTTTTACATATTTCCCTTATGGTCACTGTTTTTGAGGCTGGGCATTCATCGTCTACGCCCACGTATCCCCCCTCAATGTATACTACTGGGTATATCCTGCACCCTTCAGGTCTATCCCTATATATTTTGCATTTCATGTTTTTTGGGTTTAGGAAGTAGCAGTATCCATTTATGTTTCTTAGTTTGAGTTTACCATCATTTTCCACGGAGAATTCCCATCTCCTATATCCAAGCCTTTCAATTCTCTCTATATCTCTACGTGTAAGTGGCATTTGTGTTTCAATGCAACATCTTCCACATTTTAGGCATTTAACCATCAATCCACCCTATGTAGGTTTATTTTATGATTACTTTTATTGCATTTCTTGGGCATTCTGCTTCGCATATTTTGCATCCAATGCATAGGCTTATCCTTGATGGCTTTATGTTTCCATTGGAATCCATTGTGTATACTTCCACTGGGCATGATTGTATGCAGTTTCCACATCCTATACATTTCCCATAGTCTAATGTGATTTCTATTGGCGTAGCCCCATCCCCTCTACAGCTTTATTTCCCTCAATTCATTTATTCTTGCATCTATTCTCCTCATTATTCTCGCGTATGCCTTTTCATTGGCGTCTCTTATTCTTTGGTACTCAACCCTCCTTATAGTTTTTGAAATCCTCCTCCCCTCAATATCTTCAATTCTATCCATTAATGCTTTAAGTTTCCCCATCTCCTCCTCTATCTCCCCTATTTTGCTTCTCGCTTCCTCAGATTCAACTTTCATTTTCGCTTCGTTTATCTTATCAGTTAAAGCTTTTATTTCATCCATTATCCTCTTCTTCTCCTCAAGGTATTGCTTTCTGCTTATTTCTTCATCCCCATATTTCTCAATGGTTTCCTTAAGTTTTATGTATAAGTCCTTCTCCTTCAAGTATGCATCGTATATGGCTCTTATATAGCTTATCTTTGTAGCCATCTTCACTTTACTGAACCTGTATTTTAGGTATATTGTGGATGTGGCTGTCAATGCTATTATCGTGTATGCCAGTATGTTTATTGGTATTTGCATTGGGGTTTGCCCTGGTATGTATGTTGCCTTTAAATCGCTTGCTCCATAATCTTTTGCTATGAATCCACTTAAATCATATTTTAATATTGTACCTTCAATTTTCGTTGGGGTTCCAGTGTAACTCAATATTTTTGTCCCCTCACTGAATTTCACGGTTACATTCATTTGCTTTATTGGTGTCTGTATTATGGTGTCTATTGGTATTGTAAGTGTCTCCTGTTGTCCTCCAGCCACATATCTTTCCCTTGGAATTTTGTATTCCAGTGTGAAGCCATATGTCCATCCGCTTTGTAAGTCTATTCTCGGGTATATTGTTACTATTGTGGCTGTGGATGTTGAGTTCACTTTGTAGTTTACTGGTCCAAGTGGATCTGTGGCTGAGGATATGGAGGTTCCTGGTGGCATGTGGAATTTGAATCCAGCTCCCCTACTTATGGTGGTATCCGTTGGATTCCTAACTGTAATTTCATCCTTCACTCCTATTTCTTGTCCAATGTTCACATATCTAATTATTTTATCGATCACTATTGGTGTTATGCTTGCTTTGAATGATGTGTATAATTCTATTGTGGTTTGCATTGGTAGTGGGGATTGGGCGTATTTCGCTTTCCATCCATCCATTGTGGTTATGTTTGTTGGCGGTATTATTGTGGTGACATTCAATGTTTCCGCTGGATATATTATGGTGGTGTTGAATGCCTCAATTGTCACGTCCAGTATTGGGTATATTGGGTATTGGAATACATATTTGTCTGCAGATTTCTTTAAATGGTTTATTAGGTATGTTTCTATGGTAATCTTCCCCTTAACCTCCCCTAAAACCACTATTTTTACTCCATCCTCCTCGTTCTCTAATGCTAAATCTCTAACTCCCTTTTCATCGTAGGCTTTAACCATGAACAACTCATTTGAATATTGTTTTGGTATGTGTTGGGTTAGATTTACTGTAACTTCAGGTATGTATAGTTCATCTCTTACTATTGCGTAGTTTGCATGTATCTCTATAATTCTCTTCCCACTTGAACCTATGATTTGAGCATTGATTTGGTATAGGTTTGTGTGTAGGCTTAGCATTGTCAATATAATGATCAATATTACTGGAATGGGCTTCCCAATCTTCACCATAGACCTTCACTTACTCCTTAAATTTATGTCCTCTTCACCTTAATAATAATTTGTTTGACCCTCTATTTAACCGACAAGATTAAATTATGTATAACTTAACTCTCTATTGTGAATTTTATGGTGGATGCGCATCCATACTTACCAAATTCTTCGAAGAAGGTTTTGGAGGAGATGCTTAAAACCATTGGTATCAGCGACGTCTCTGAGCTTTACAAGGATATTCCGGAGTCTGTTAAGTTTAAGGGTGAATTGAATATTCCTGGCCCCATGTCTGAGTTTGAAGTTTATAAGTTTGTTCGTGGCATTTTGGATGATAATGTTAGTTTAATGGATATGCCAATATTCCTTGGAGCTGGTTGCTGGCCTCATCATGTCCCATCAGCCGTTAAGAGTATTGTTGGTAGAAGTGAGTTCCTAACATCCTATACACCATATCAAGCTGAAATTTCCCAGGGGATGCTTCAAGCCTTATTTGAGTTTCAAAGTCTAATTTGTGAGTTGACTGGGATGGATGTGGCCAATGCATCCATGTATGATTGGGCTTCAGCCCTTGCTGAAGCTGCTTTAATGGCTGTTAGGGTTACGGGTAGGA
>NZ_JANGFQ010000047.1:0-10882 GCF_024707025.1 Candidatus Culexarchaeum yellowstonense | reverse complement strand
GAGCATTGTCTCAATCGGAAAAGCCGTAGCATGATAGGTTTTTTCATCCCCCTCCCTCTTAGGGTTTATCCTAAGACCCGCAGGCCCATCTGCTAAAACGGCGGCTGGAATTCCAAGCCTAAGTATCTGGCGGGTTTCACCAGCAACTCCCGGAACCTGTGAATGAGGATTCCCGAAGAAACCAGGTAACCCCACACCTACGACCAAACCCACCTTCTCTTCCAAAGTCATTTGAGAAATCATACCATCAACTTTAGACACACCCATACCTCCCCCTCAAAGTTTTATACAATCCAATAGTATTTCAATTTTTCATCAAATCTCCACCCAAACATAAACAGAACACCAGTTTCAACCCTTCAATTCTCTTTATGAAATTTTAACCAAGTACTTTGACTTTATACCAATAGATCTCAGTGGAGCAACTGAGTAACTTTTGAGGGAGAGATGAGTTACATGGATACCAGCATTATCGTTACGGTTCTCGACAGGCTTGATCCTAGACGGAGGTTAGCTCAGGAGGGCTTGGATTAAAATGTATTCAAAAATATTTATTTGTTTAATACTTTGCATGGATTCTTCTAATTTGGTAGCGTTTGGGTTTAGATTTGGATTTTACGAGCTTGATTGTTTAATCAGTTCCCCCAATATTTTCTCTAGCTGGTTTCGCATGGCTTTTTCCTGTGAGTATTTTACGTAAATTTTCCCGTCCCTTATTGATATTAATGTTACGTTACCTTCCAAACTTGCGTGCGCTATAAAGTTTCTCTTATCTATGCTTTTTACTTTCATGAATTCTTTGACGTCTTTTTGTAAGCCTTCCCTTTCTCTCATGATTATTTCTTTGAATTTGTCTTCCTCTACCTTCTTATCTTTGTAGTTTCTGTATACGGTTATTAGTTTGGTTTTTCTACCTTCAAATTCTACTTGTCTCTCGCTGACTTCTGTTATTGCCCTATATAGGACCCACTCATTTAATTTGAGTTGGAGTTCTCTGCATAGTTCTGTTCTTTCCTCTATTTGGAATAGTTCATTTTTGATTAATGTCTTCCCTGGTTCTCTGATGAATTTTTCAGTAATCTTTCCCAAACCCTCGATTTCATATCCGTTTTTAGCTTCAACTATCTCTCTGTCAGATAACTTCTCCACAATATCCTTAATGAACATCATTAGCGTGGTTTGGTATTGTGGTGCATGAAGGTATTGCACGTTTAAGGATTTCCTATCTGACGTTATCTTTACGATGTCATCGCAATCTTCGAGATACGAGTACCTCTTCAATTCGCTCATCAATTTCTCACGTTCGAATCTAATCAACTCCCTCATGGTTTCTATCAATGGTATTATTTGCCCCATTATGGAAAACTTCACGAATCTAATTGTTTGTTCATTCAGCCTCCTCCACTCCCTAATGCTTTCCAAACCCCTCACATCAGGTTTATATGGCTTAAAGTTTCCATCTATGTATAGCGATTCAAAGTCGTTGTACAGATGCTCTCTAGCTCTCACAGCATTAACCTCAAAATCTTCAACAATGTTCAATTGTAGATTCTTAACATTTGCATCTTTACTAAATGGCTCAGAATTGTACACCACCCACCTAGCACTCCTTCCATTTAAAGCCACATACGCATTAAAAGCATCATAAACCGATTGCCTAACATAAACTGGCATATAATTCACTCCATGAGATATATCCAATATCAATGTTTCAGGCTTCACTCTACATATAAACTCGTACGCAGATATCGAAGTTGCGACCCTGAAAGCATTAATGTTACCAATGAAATTTACGGCTTCATTACCACTCTTAGGCTTAAACCTTCCAATTCCAGGTAAAACCCTCAACTCAACCCTCTCTGAATCCATACAATAATCCCCACTCTTCAAATACTCATTCACATTCGACACAACATCATCGACAACTTCACGATATCTCTCAAACACTTTCCCAGAAAACCTTACAAGTGTAGAAGCTACAAACAACAATACCTTCGCATCACTATAAAATTCCATTAAAGCACCAAGAGTACTCCTATACTTTCTATTCAAGAGCTTAAAATCCCCACTCCTCATATCCTCAACATAATACCTAACTGGATCCCATTGAGCAGGATCGCCCCAAACAGAAACTATAACACTCATAACACCACACAAAACAAATGAGAAACAAAAAACATAAAAACATTAAACACATCAAAAAATGAGGATAACTTGGAAACCTTTCATTATGATTAATGTGTAAAGATGTTCAGCTTAGATGTTAATGTCCGTAAGTCTTTGTTCCCATAAACACGACAACTTGTTAGAAGATGGCCGGATAGAAATACTTAAATTTTTTTCATCCATAATCATAGTAGTAAGGTGAAAGTAGCATGCCACTCGAACCTTATAAATCGGCAAAAGTCGTTTTGATAAAGTCTTTAAGTGATCTTCATCCTGGAATTGGTAGAGGAACTGAAGTTGTTGATTTGGCAATTCAGAGAGATAGTGTAGGCTTTCCCGTCATATACAGTTCAAGCATAAAGGGATCAATGAAAACAGTTCTTTATTATAGGAAAAAGAGCCTTATTTATCTCTTAGGACCAGATCAAGCTGATGAAGAAAAGTATTCATCCCCAATGGCTGTAATGACTTCCTACATGATTTCTTTCCCTGTTAGGAGTTTGAAAGGGATATACACTAGTGTCACATGTCCATTTCTCCTCAAGAGATTTGCCAAATATCTAAGCATGGCTTCAGTTTTAAATAAGAAATACGGTGAGATTGCAAAGAAAGTTGAGGAAATAGCCAGTATTTCAGAAAAATTCCCAGCAACTGTTGGCTTCATGAATAAGCATGTGATAGATGGATTAGAGAGCGCTGTTTTATGTGAAGAAGTTAACATATCTAAGAATTTAATTGAGGAGACGGGTGAAATGAATTATCTCAGAGATTTAATAGGCCTAGATAAGTCTGAAAGTTTGATATCTTTACATGATGATGGCGCAAAAGCACTTGTGGATAGATCATTAATAAGGATTGCTAGGATAAAGCTAAATAGAAATAAAAAGGTTGTTGAAGAGGGGCCTTGGACTGAAGAAGTAATTCCAGTAGGTACTGTATTCGTTACGGTGCTTCTTGGATATGGAAAGGATTATCTAGCTAAATGTTTAAAGGAGGAGAGATCGAATGAATTGAAAAATTACTTGAAGGATGAGGAGCCATTAGATGTTTTGTTGAGAGAAGTGAAATATCTGATAATAGGGGGAGACGAAACTATCGGGAGAGGAATAGTGGAACTTATAGAGGTGTGAAAAATGCAGAAATCGATAAGCCCAGAAGAAAGGGCTGTAAACGACTTTAAACTTGTGTATAAACTTTTTCAAGGTATACTGAAATCATTAGATAAAGATAAGGAAGAATTTGGTAAATCCTTTAGAGCTAGGTCGAGAGAATGCCCCTCCCTTCTATATGAAGTTGGAGTGATACCTACAATAAGCTTCATATATGCTAAAACTAGAGATGCAGAAAAGCAAACATATACAGCTTTCGTTAATTTTGCCAAACAAACCCAAGTAACATTAGAAAATTTGAAGAAGCTTAACTCAACAGAGGGAGGTTATGCCGCTTATCTCTACCTAATTCTTTTAGAAATAAAGAGACTTGCACCTAAGATCAATATAGATCCAAACTCTCCCCTCTCTTGCATAGAAGCATTAACAAGTTCAGAACTTTTAATTATTTTTCCATCACTTCTCATGCCATATTTGCTGGAGATAAAGAGACTTGCTGAAGCTATTTTTCCATCTGGATGATGAAAGGTGAGCAAATGTCATCCTCCCCGAAATTCTTCCTTTTAAAAGTAGCAACATTATTCCATGATCCTCCTGATAAAGCATGGTGCTTGAAAAGATATGAAAAACATGAGAAATGGGCAGAGGAACTTGCCAAGAAAGCACTAACTGGTACCCCCCTTGAAAATGCAATTGATATGCTTTCAGAAGACTTAGTGATCGATGCTGATAGATTAGCGGCTTCAATTGACAGAAAGCTACTCGGCTTACTTGTAGGAGATAAGAAAGGAGCATTACTGGAAAAAGCAATAAAGCTGAAGAATCCAATAGATCCTAGAATAGAGATCGATCTGAGTAATGTAGATGTACCAAAGGAAAAATCATTGAAAGTTATGGAAAAACTAAATGAAATATTGAAGAAAATCGATGATCTGGGAGAAGCGTATCTTGCCCTTTATGGACTCTACGAGCTCGTATGGATAAACGAAGGATTGCCATCAGGACCCGCTGACACTAGAATACCAACTCATACAGTATTTGATCACCTTTATGCAACTGCATCCGCACTTAACTGGACCTATGGAGATGGAGGATTTCTCATTTACTTAGATGTAGCAGGGATACAAGATTTCATATCACAATCTAGGAAGCTAAGAGATCTATGGGCATCAAGCTACATGGCTTCAACGCTTCTCTGGAGTGTAGTGCTCGATTTCATTGAGAAGTATGGGCCGGATGTCATAATAATTCCAACATGTAGATTCAATTTCTTCTACTACTATCACCTTATGAATATAGTACCCGAGATAAGGGAGTATATAATGGAAGTTCTAAACCCCATATATACTGAATGGTCTTTCCCGAGATTTGCAATAGTTCCAGCTTCAATGACATTAATGCTTCCACCCATTGAAAAGGATATTGAAGCGTCGATAAAAGAGGAGTTTAAGAAGAAGTGGGAGATGTTTTGTGATGGCATATTAGATTGTTCATCAGAATTCGGGCTACAGCCTCTAGTGATGAGGCTTCGGGAAAATGAGGATTATGGATTCGCCGAGAATCCTCCCTTTACGATAAGGGTTTCTGCTGTAAAAATTTCTCTTAAAGATCCTTCTGCATCCTATAGCAGTGCATTTGATGAAGTGGCGAAGAAGAATAAAATGAAGAAACTTTTAAAGGAAGATCCGGCATGCATGCTCCCACTAACTAAGATGACAAAGGAGATGTTTGATGGAAAGAGAAGAGGGATGAGTAGGAGAGGGTTTGAATATTGCACAATGTGTGGAAAACTTCCAGCGATAATCGATGAAAAGGAAATAGAAGCCCTTAAAGCTTTTTTGGGAGAGGGAGAGAAGCTTTGCCCATATTGTCTTATAAAGAGGATATTCTCCTTTAGACCTGGACTGGCTTTAAGCAAGATTTTAGGGTATGGAGCTGACGTAAAAATAGAGAAATACCCCTCTTTAGCAGACTTCTCCACATTCGACTTCAGAGATAGCATCATTTCAAATGCATCAAAGTTAAATGAGTTGTGGAAATATGAGAGTATAAGGGAACTTTTAGAAGTTCTCTTAATCCCTTTTAAGGAAGAGTATAAGTCTCAATGGAAATATCAAGAAAGAAGGGGTAAGGAGCTGGACAAACTTCATATAAACGATAAGTTGAAGAATTATCTCAAAAACTTCCTTTTTACTGAGGCAGAAAATGCAATACTTGAAACTAAGGGCGGTGAAGTATCCCCTAGAAGTCTTTGGAATAGAGTTAGAAGGGAGCTTCAAGCTAAAAGAGTCTTAACTTCCTCAATAAACATATATTATGCATTAATAAGGGCGGATGGAGATAACATAAGGAAGATTATGGGAGGAGATTTAAGTGTTCTTGGAGTAAAAGTGGAGGATTACATCGTCAATTCATTCGAAGGAGAATCAAAAGAAATAATAAAGACTTTACTAGAAAACGGAAATTCAGCTAAGGAAATTGCACGTAAAAAAGATCTTGATGAAAGAAACATAAATGAAGTCAGCAAATTCATGGATGATATTAAACTGATGGGGAAGTTGCCCGTTAGTATATCTTACCATGTTTCAGTTTCAAGAGCCTTAATGGTGGCTGCTCTTAAGGATATAGAGATAGTTGAGAAGAATAATGGAGTTGTAATTTATGCGGGAGGAGATGATCTTCTTTCAGTAGCACCAGTTAGCTTCGCGGTTAAGATAATTGATGAAAGTAGATTAGCATATGGAGGTTTTGTCAGGGAGGCGCACAGCCATAAAAACATGAGATTCCATAAACTCAATAACTATTACATTCCGTCGATGGGGAATATGGGAAGAAGCTATTCCCTTTACATTGCACACTACAAGTATCCGCTTTATGATGTGGTAAGAGCTTCTGCTTCCAGTCTTAAGGAAATAGCGAAAGAGTCAGTTTGGATATGTGGGGAGAGGAAGAGGGAGAAAGATTCTCTCGTCCTAACGTACTCGGCAAGGGGTTCTGTAGAAAGTTCCGTTATTCCATTCTCCTTGGAGAAAGATGAATTTACACTCACAAATCTCATAATGTTCTTAGGGGATATGATGAACATGGTTTCATCGAAGAAGGTTTCAACAACATTGCTTTATGAAGTATCTGGTGGAAACATCATGAAAATGGCTGAAAGCGTATGGAAGTTGAAGGAAATGGAGATATTTGAGGAATTGATAAAATACGTGGTGAAAAGGCATTTACAAGAAGAAGGAGAATTCCTAGATAAAATAATGAAAATAATAAAAGAGAACGAAGATGTTAGGAGGTATGATGCGCGAGAAGAAATCGAAAAGCCCCTCTTTTTGGAAATTTTTAAATCTTGTAGGCTTCTTTATAGCGGTTTGAGGGGTGAGTAAATGTATAGAGCTTTATTTAGAGTTCTTGAACCATATTTATTTAGAGGGCCTGGAGAATTCGATCCAAGTACGAGAGGAGTTTATTCCTCTGCACATTCTCTTCTTGCACCAAGTCCATCAACAATAGCAGGGGCTATCGCAACAACATTTGGATATATAGACACAAGCTCCGCGGAGTGGGATTATGCATACTCGATGGCTCTTAAGGGGGCGAAATTTAGAGGACCTTATGTAAGGAGGGGGTCTATCTACTATGTGGAGAATAGGATTAATGGCGTATTCTTAAGGTTGGACGATATCCCAAGCTATTTGGATATGAGGAGGAAACAGCTCTGTGGAGAGATGGAAGGAGGGTTGAAGGAGAGGGAATTTATTAAAAGGGGATTTATACCCCAAAAGTTGACTTTTACTGGAATAGGATTAAAAACGAGAACTAAGGAGATGAAGAAGGTAGCCGATGAGGAGAGAGGACTCATTTATACAGCAAACTTCATAGACTATCTATCTGGAAAGGATGCTAACATAGAAACTACAATCGAATTTGACATAATATCTGAGAAAATGAAGAATGGAAAATATGTGGTGAGACTTGGGGGAGAGGGAAGGGCTTCGCTCCTCGAAATATTAAAAGTTGATAGTTATATATGTAGAATCCCTGAGAAAGCAAATCTTCTTTACGTTTTATCTCCCATCCTCTATGAAACTGGAGTAGAGTTTGTGAAGAAACTGAAAGAAGAATTATGGGAAGCTAGTGACATCAAAGTTTATGGAAAAATAGAGATTTTAGGTGCTGGATATAGTGAGATTAAGAAGAAAAGAAAGCCAATTTATCAAGCCCTAGTTCCAGGGAGTGTTATAAGTCTTGAAAAAAGCTTGGAAGGGAGGAAGATATACGAGGAGGGGATAGGCGTTGGGAAGGGGCTTGGTTTTGGTTCCGTTATCCCCGTTGAGAGGCGATGGAAAAATGAACGTCACCCTTAAGTTAAGAAGTGAAAATTGGCTTCTTCTTGGAGGATACGACACAAAATTCCACAAGGATGACCCCTTTAGGACCCAATCAATTAAAGGACTTTGGAGATACTGGTTAAGAGCTTACATAGCAGGAGCTCTATACGAGGCTGGAAAACTTAAATGCAAAAAAGAGTGCGTAGCGGAGATAAAGTACATTTGTGAAAAGACAGGGGATATACTAGGTAGCCTTAATTCAGCTTCAAAGTTTAGAATAATTGTAAATAAAGTTTCTTTTGACGAAAAGGAATGTAAGAATATAAATGGTGCTCAGAGAATAAGACTTCTCTCGCTTGGAAGGCGGGAGAAGGTAAGCCATGGGGAGAATCTTTATGTAGAGATAAGGATAGAAGAATCTCCTCATGTTAAGAAGGTAGATGAAAATGAGGAGAAGCTTGCATTAGGATCCCTTCTAACCGCTCTATCCTTAAATGGTGTAGGGAAGGGAGGAAGAAGAGGTTTGGGTACATTCTCAATTGAAGTTGATGGTTTTGAGGGGGGATTCTTAAAAGGCAAAAAGATTGATTACAACATGCTAAGAGAGTTAATAAATGAGACTTTAGATTCTGCAAGATCTTATCTTAATCTTGGAGTGGAAAAAGTATCTGAAATACCGCTACTTGACTGTGTATCTAGACTGAAGATTGACTTATCAGAAATCGATGAATCCATTAGCTTATTTAATAAGAAGGAGGCCCCAGTTTTTATAGTAATAAAAGTTGAGCCAAAAACCAAGAAGAGAATGGAAGACACGGTTATTGAACTTCAGGACTTCTTCTATAGGCCAGGAAGGTCGGGGAGGATGGGCTTCAAGATAACAAGTGCTGACAAAAGTCAGGATAGTATAACGAGGAAGAGATTGGCTTGGTTTCTGGGACTTCCCAGGGAACAAAGAGAGACGGGCTATACAAGTGATGTTAATAGAAGGGCAAGTCCTATTCATCTTGCAGTTCATGAGGAGAATGCTCTATTCACTTTCTTCCTCTCTGGCGACTGGCCTACTGAGATTAAATGGAGAGGATTGCATGAAGAAGGGCAACAAAGTAAAAAGCCATTAGACGTAGATGGCGGGAGAGTGAAGGAGGCATATCTCTGTTCAATTTCAAGTCTCGAAAATTATCTTAAGAAAATGAACTATAATTATGAGGTGGTTTATCCATGACGTATGTTGAAGAAATCCCCTTAAATCCATCTTCCATTAACGTGCTTTCTTGGCTTAGGAGAGAAAGTGTAAGATATTTGAAAGATAAAGCTAAGGTTAGGAAGGAATATCGTAAGAAAAGAGAGGCTCTGGAAGAGAGAAAGGTAAAGGTATTAGAGAAATTGTCAATAGCTTATTCCCCAGAGAAGCTTAATGAAATGTTTAAAAAAGCTTCAAACCTTCTAGATATGCAGAAATCAGCTCTTCAAGCATGCGGATATATTGTATTCGATTTTACGGGAAAAACGGGATCAAGATTAATAGTGGGTATGGCGAACGATATGTTTGGAAAACAAATATTTGAAGTGGGTTTAGCATGGGACCCTTTGCTGAATCTCCCTTACATACCTGCATCTTCCCTTAAAGGGAGCTTCAGATCCTACATAGAAATGGAAAAGAAGGATTTAGCTTCCCTACTTGGAACTATGGAGGATACATCCTCCATAGTATTTCTCAATTCATATCCTATAAGCTCGAGGTATAACCTTTTGGTTCCTGAGGTCACAACCCCCATATATAGGGAACAGGAAGTGAAGATAAAAGAAACGGAAGCCGAACCCACCCCTATTATATATCCCGTAGTAAACAGGGGTGTCATATTTAGGATAGTGGTTGGCATAAAGCCAGAAAAAAGAGATCTCATTAATCAGCTTAAATTATTCTTGGTAGAAGTCTTGAAAAGAGGAATTGGGGCAAAAACTCTTCTTGGGTATGGTATAATGGAACTTGAAGGTCATAGCTGATGACGTTTACAAAATAAAGACCTAAGACTTAACATAGCTTGGTTACAAGAAAATATCAAAAGGAATTTCTCATAACAAAATTTCAAAGATACTAGAGAATATGAGTATGTGCAGATCTCTGACCTTTTGATTACTAAATTTTTGATAAATTTTAGTTCACTCTATGGTTAACTACAAATTGTCGATATACTTTTCAACTATAGTTGAATTTTCCACGAATAAGCGCATCATCAACTGGTGCAAGCATTATCAATTTAATGCAAGTTTTATTTACACCATGATAACTTCTGGATTAATCATACCAAAAACCAGAGAAAAAATGAATATCGGAACCCAATAAAGGGAATTGGAAAGAAGAATTGAGAGAAATGTTGAACTTGCAGAATGGATATCTATATATTGGAAGCTCGGATGTAGATGAGCCATTGCAGTGCAGAGTTGGAAGCTACGAAGAGTATGAGATGTGCTAATCGTGGATGTTGGTTTAAACTTACAATATTCATACTAAGAATCTCTTAACGCGAATTGAAAGTATACATTGATGCTAAAGCAACAAAATATCATAATCTTGTATTTTGGCATGTCTAGATCGATATACGAACCTTAATGAACATCTACATAGAAAAACATAATATTTACTTGGATGAATTTGAAAGGAGGACTAGTGCTATGAATGATCGGAGGAGGGGCAAGAATATGAAGAAATGCGTAGGCTACTAAATTTCCATGATAAACATGAACCCCTCTAACGATCTCTTCTGCCCTCTTTCTTCTATCTTTCAATTCTCTTTATGAGATTCATGACTGTAACAGGTCTATCGGAGGAGCTGTACAACACTTTCAATTCTCTTTATGAGATTCTAAGAAGCCGAACAGGCTCGACATGCCCGGCGTGGACACCCCGACTTTCAATTCTCTTTATGAGATTCGTACGAGCGTAACCGTTACGGTTGACGCATACGGAAAGGCTTACTTTCAATTCTCTTTATGAGATTCTTCAAAAAGCAATCGAGGGCTACAGGGGGCCGAGGGAGTACGCTTTCAATTCTCTTTATGAGATTCGTATAGAGGCAAATAATAAGCAGATTGAGAAATGTAAAACTTTCAATTCTCTTTATGAGATTCTGAGGTGATGGAAAATGAGTGAACCCGCCCTACATCAGACTTTCAATTCTCTTTATGAGATTCCTCCAGCTCCCGTCCGAAAGCAACACTGAGCACTTGAACAGCTTTCAATTCTCTTTATGAGATTCAAAAATCCCCCGTTATAAC
>NZ_JANGFQ010000046.1:0-11537 GCF_024707025.1 Candidatus Culexarchaeum yellowstonense | reverse complement strand
ATGCCAAGCAATATCCTTCTCCCTAACCATTTGATATACCTTCCCATCATAATCGATTACGTAATGTGCACTCACCTTAGCCTTCTCATTCTGAAACCAATTTAAAGCGTCATCAGCAGACCCCTCAATGCTATGGATCACAATCCACCTCACATCACGGGCACCATCACCCTGAGAGAAATTATTCTTGTTTGCAGGAATCCATATTGCATCACCATAATCTGTAAGGACTTCACCTACCCTATGATATGGAAAGTTTAGAGTTGAAATCATAAATACCACCACAATACAAATTAATATGCCGAAAAACACTTTAAACATTCCCCTCATATGGATATCAATAAACAATAAGTTTCTGTGGAAAGTTAAAAATTTTAGGAATTCAATTGATAGGAGGTTGATCGTCTGGGAAACCTTAAATAAATTATCCATCAATATTTTTTGGAAGATGATCTATGATTTTAAAGATTCATTATTGGATGATAATACCACTTACAATAATGATATTGTGCTCCACACAGAATGTTTATGCTGATAGGGGGATAATACCAGTTAAACCCCACATACCAATCTATGAACCTGGTCAGAAGGCTATCATAGCTTGGAATGGGGTTGAGGAGATAATGATATTATCCACAGATGTCACTGCCACTGGGGATACTATGATCCTAGAGATACTCCCACTACCATCAAAACCTAGAGTTGAAGCTGCAAGTTTCGAATCATTTAAGGTTTTGGAGAAACTTGTTTCAGATAAGTTTGTGATTAAAGCTAGAAGTTATGGTGGGGGTTTGGAGTTTAAGGGTTTAGAAATCATCTTCCACGAGAAGATTGGATTCCACGACATAACAGTGATTAAAGCATTCAATGCCGATGAACTGGTGTATTGGATTGAGCAATTCGCATTGAAAAATGGTATCACAATAGAAATAAAGCTATCAAAATTAATGGACGTGGTTAGGGAGTATATTGATGAAGGCTTCCAATATTACGTTGTGGATCTGATAAGTTTGAAGGCTGGTGAGAGGAGCATTGAACCAATAATGTATAGGTTTAATTCAAGCTTCATATACTATCCACTGAAGATATCAAGCATAATTCCAGGGAAAACCAAGATCACACTATTCATAATAACCATGGATGGAATTAGGAGGAACCACCCAAACCTCAAAGAACTACAATACAAACTTTTCGGAATTGCATACCCAGTTGAAGTTGAAATAACCGTGGAAGAATTGCGTAAAGTGGATCCGAGGATAGCTGAATTATTCAAATCCAACACTCTACTAACAATCTTAACATATGAGGGAAGCATGAGCACATTAAAGAGAGATTTGATGACAACAATAGAGTCAAGGGTAAATGTAAATTCACTGATGATGACATTCCTAGCAACAACCATAATGGCATTGACACTTACGGTGACCACGATAAAAATGAAAAAGCTTTAAACATACTCATCGATGAATGGGAATTCCATATTCAATGACCCCTTCAATAGAAGCGATTTTAAGCAAACAAGTAATATGTAATTTTGAAATCACGGGGATTTATATGAATGATAAATCGGAACTCCTCATATATATTAATGGTGAATTCTACCCCGAAAGTGAAGCGAAAATATCCGTTTTTGATCACGGACTTCTATATGGTGATGGAGTTTTTGAAGGTATAAGAGCATATGATGGGAGGATATTCAAACTCGACGAACATATCAATAGGCTCTATGAATCAGCTAAAACTGTGGGCATTGAAATCCCATTATCAAAGGAGGAATTTAAGAAAGCAATAATTGAAGTTTTGAGGAGGAACAATTTGAGGAATGCTTACATAAGACCTATAGTTACACGTGGAGTTGGACGTTTAGGCTTGGATCCAAGACACTGCCAAAAACCCACAATAATAATTATCCCACAAAAATTGGAGGAATACCCACTCACAAAAGCCACTGGAAAAACCATTAGAGCAATAGTTTCATCCATAAGGAGGACACCGCCATTCTGCCTCCCACCAATGGTTAAATCACTAAATTATCAAAACAATATCTTGGCAAAGCTTGAAGCAATAAATGCAGGTGTAGATGAGGCAATAATGTTGGATTGGATGGGCTACGTTTGTGAAGGGACTGGGGACAACGTATTCATCGTGAAAAATGGAGTACTGATAACACCACCAATATATGCCAGCATACTTCCAGGAATAACTAGGCAAACAGTTATAGAGATTGCTAAGAGACTTAAAATAGAAGTTGTGGAGAGGAACATAACGATACATGAACTCTACAATGCAGATGAAGTATTCCTAACAGCCACAGGAATCGAAATAGTACCAGTTATAGAGATTGATGGTAGGAAGATAGGCAAGGGGGAGCCTGGACCAATATTCATGAAAATAAAGGAGGAATTCGATAAAGAGGTACGAAGTACTGGAACACCAATTTATGAAGTATAGAGTAACGCCGCAGACTAATAAGGGAAGCTACCTTGCAATTCAACTATTTAATTTTTAATTTAATGTATAATGAAGCTGCAAGTCTATAAATAAAAAAAGTATGTGGGAGTGTTACCTCCCTAGGTATATCCTCTTAGGGTCAAGTTCTCTAAGAAGTTTAAGTTCTCTCTCGGATGGTTCTCTTGTAACCTTAAGGTCCTTTGAAACTTTTATATCCCAACCAGTATTCTGCTTAACTTCTTCAACAGTCACTCCTGGATGAATGTGTGTGAGGATCATTTCACCAGTTTCCTTATCGAACTCCATGATCCCAAGATCTGTTATAACTTTGTCAGGTCCTCCCCCCTCTAATCCAAGTTTCTCACGTTCCCATCTACCGCTTAGGAATCCTGGGCTTGTTATGAAGTCAACTCTTTCGGGGAATCTCCTCTTCTCATGTCTTGTTATGATTAAGATTCTTTTGGCAAGTGAAGCTATGTCGCATGCACCTCCACTCCCTGGAAGCCTAACTTTCGGTGCTCTATAATCTCCTATCACTGTTGAGTTTATGTTTCCAAATTTATCGATCTGTGCCCCTTCAAGGAAGCCGACGTCAATTCTCCCAGCTTGGAGATATAGTGTGAATACGTCGAACATTGAGCAGACGCTTTGAGCACCTGTGACTAGGCATGGGTCTGCTATGGATAGTGGCATTCTAGTTGGATTTGCACCTATAACTCCAGATTCATAAATCATCCTCAATTTTGGGGCATGAAGTCTCTTAGCTAGGTTTGCAGCTAAGTTTGGTAATCCAATCCCCACAAATACTATTTCCCCATCCTTAAGTTCCCTTGCAGCATTTATAACCATAAGTTCAGATTTAGTATACTCCATATACTTCACCCCCTACATGTATATTCCATAATTAACTGGGAGGCTGTAGAAGCTTTTAGGTTTAAGTTTCATAATCTTCTCTACACCCAGCTTCTTCACGTACTCAGCACGATTCTCCAATCCATAAACCCATTCATCCAAATATTTCTGTAGTGTTTCAGGCTCCATTGAGATTTTATCCCATTCAATGTAGAATTCGTTATCCCTATCATAGTATCCCTGAGCATAGGAGGGGTGTGCAGCCCAAGGCTCTTCAACCAATGCATCCACCATGAAGTCAGGTATCACGGTTCTATTCGGATCACTCCTAATGACATTTTCATCAACTATCTCCTCAACACTCACAATAACTCTCTTAGCAGCGAAAGCTGCTTCCTTTATATCCCCAAGTATCCCCCACACTTGGACGTTACCATTCTTATCAGCTCTCTGAGCATGTATTATGGATACATCTGGATTTAATGCTGGGACCACGCATATCTCCCGACCAGTATATGGGCAGTTTATAACCTTTATATTTGGATTGTACTTTGGGAGGTCGGATCCACGTAGTGATTTGAGGGGGATGAATGGGATATGTAATGCCCCAGCCGTAATCCTACATATCATGGAGAAATGCGTATACTCTTCAATTTCAATGCTATTTGGATACCCCTTCTCCACAGCCCTCCTAAAAGCTCTAAGGGTACCCACACCTGGATTACCAGCCCAACTGAATACAACCTTCTTTGCACATCCAGCTGCAATCATTTGATCGAAAATTATGTCTGGAGTTAACCTACATAGCGTTAAATTCCTCTTCTTCTGCCTAATAATCTCATGTCCAGCTGAGAATGGTATTAGATGAGTGAATCCAGCCATATAAACTGTATCCCCATCATTTACGAACTTTTTAATAGCCTCTTTCATACTCATAAGTTTATCTTCAACAGACATGCCCAATGTCCTCCCAGTAAATATTTTGGAATGCAAATGGTTAAAACGTTTTTGCTCAAATATATTTTTGAGGTTGTTGAATGTGAAACGTGTAGCCATTATTGGAGTTGGACACTCAAAGTTTGGGGTTAGGGCTGATGCAACATACTGTGAATTGGCTTTTGAAGCTGTTAAGGAAGCTATTGAAGATGCTGGGATAACGCAGAAGGATATAGATTTAAGTGTTGTGGGCTCCGTGGGTAATAGGCTATACGACATGTATCCTGCGCCATCAGTGAATGAGTATGTGGGATTAACGTTTAAAGGCCCATTGAGAGTTGAAGCTGCATGCGCCTCAGGAAGCGCAGCAATATTCACAGCTTACAATGCCATAAAATCCGGGTTTGCTGAAACAGCCATAGCCATAGGAGTTGAGAAGATGTGTGAAGTTGATACTCCAACTTCAACGGCCATTGGTGGTAGAGGATGCTATTTATGGGAATTCCACATGTTTGGAACAAGCTTTGCAGCATACTACGCCCTCTTCGCAACAGCACACATGACCAAATATGGTACAAAGGAGGAGCAGTTGGCTAAAGTTGCAGTTAAAAACCATTATTATGGAGCTAGAAATCCAAAAGCCCACTTCCAAAGGGAGATAAATGTTGAACAAGCTTTAAAATCAAGGGTTATATGCTGGCCACTTAAACTCTACGATTGCTGCCCAATAAGTGATGGAGCCGCTGCCATCATACTGGCATCTGAAGAGAAGGTTAAGGAACTTAAAATTCAAGACCCAATATGGATACTAGCCATTGGATATGGATCGGACACTGGAAATCTCACTAGGAGGGAAGATTATACATCAATAAAATCCACTAGAATTGCCTCACAAATGGCTTACAAGATGGCTAAAATTAACCCTGAAGACATTGATGTAGCAGAAGTACATGACTGTTTCACCATAGCCGAAATAATGGCATATGAGGATCTTGGATTCTGCAAGAAGGGGGAGGGGGGTAAATTGATCGATGAAGGACAAACGTGGATTGGAGGGAAAATACCGGTAAATGTGGATGGAGGATTGAAGGCTAAAGGGCATCCATTGGGGGCAACTGGATGCTCAATGATATATGAACTAACAAAGCAATTGAGGAATGAAGCTGGAAACAGGCAAGTTCCACTCAAAAAGTATTTGGCATTAGCACATAATGTCGGCATGACTGGACAATACTGCTACGTAACAATATTGGGGAGGTGAATGGAATGTCAAAGGCACCTGAATATCCATCAATTAAGAGTAGAACACTAACAATTACACATGACATCCCAATATCTAGGACGAAGGTTTACTGGGATGGATTGAGGGAGGGGAAAGTTTACGCAACGAAATGTAAGAATTGCGGCCAAACATACTATCCACCACAACCAGACTGCCCAAACTGCCTAACATCAAACATGGATTGGATTCAAATATCGGAGGGGACACTTGAAACATTCACACAAGCATACCTAAAACCACAAGGCTTCACACACTACGAACAAAACTACATAATAGCCATAGCAAAAGTATCAGAGGAAATTAAAGTTATGGGATGGCTAGAAGAAACAGACATAAAGAATGTTAAGGTGGAAATGCCAGTGGAAATCACAGCAAAAACAATGCCAGACGGCTTCCCAACAATAATACTCAAACCAAAACAAACATCCACACAACACCCAGCATTAAATCAATAATACCAAATTTTTCCCAACATTCCCCATGCAGTTATCTTACGCTTCACTTTCTTCCCCATAACTCCAATGAGAAAATCTGTGTTGAGCACTACTTTTCCAGTTGAAGCCTCCATGAAGCCCACATCTCTCTAATACTCTTAAAAACCTCCTCAACCTTCTCCTCAGGAACATCTCTCCAGATCCCCGCAAACTCAAAGAGATCTGGAATTCTCCTCGCTAACCTAAGAATTACATCTGAAAAACTTTCCCCAGGCCTTTTCAACTTCAATAACACCTCATACGCTTCGATACTAATAGTTATAGTCTTAACAGGCATTTCATCATTTACAATTGTATGCATACACTTAAACTTATCACGTAATACTAAAAATGAAAACTCGAGCCTTACTAAGTAATAAAAGATAGTAATGTTGATCATATAGAATTCTTACCAACAGATTTATACCCACTAGTGGAAAAAATGCTTTATATTTTATAAGGGCTATTCATCAGAGCTTAATTGCCCAGTTACTTGTTTAAGCTTCTTGCTTCATAATGTTAGCACGTATTAAGCTAAAATTTGGAGAGGAACTCTTTAACTATTTTATTAGATATCCTATCTACATCTTCATCGCTGAAGTCGAGTGAAGGCAGCTTATTAACACCTTCCTTCGCTATCACTACTTCGTATGTGGGTTCTATCCCCTTCTGCCTCAGCACATTTGATGCACACATATTTTGACAACCATTAATTGCTATAACCGCCTTAGCCTTCTTGAATATATCCACATGTGTTTTACTTCCAGCAGCCACCGCTGATAGGCAGCACATCCTGACCTTATCAGGGAAAGTCTTAGTCAATTTCCTAGCTACCTCATTTCCTACTTGACCTACACTGGCAGCACCATCACATGTAGCAACCATTATCAATTCACTAGCGTGCGTAGCGCAATGAGGAAGCAATTGGTACTTGCTTATCCC
This sequence comes from Candidatus Culexarchaeum yellowstonense, assembly GCF_024707025.1. Taxonomy (NCBI): domain Archaea; kingdom Thermoproteati; phylum Candidatus Culexarchaeota; class Candidatus Culexarchaeia; order Candidatus Culexarchaeles; family Candidatus Culexarchaeaceae; genus Candidatus Culexarchaeum; species Candidatus Culexarchaeum yellowstonense. The sequence continues at coordinate 4,601 of NZ_JANGFQ010000046.1, read as the reverse complement.
AGAAGAGCTCAAGCCCTAATCACCTCCATTTTGTGATACATCATACTAGAAGATATGTACTATATATTTTTTGTGATAAATCCCAAAAATGCCTCTACGTTTACACAAATATACATTCACTGTGTTTATTAAACTTAATATAACTCGTTTCAATAAACAGCTATTGAGACTTGTATGCATAGCTTCACTCATTTTATTACATCGCTCTTAATAGCTACTTTGATCTCACTTAGGTACAATGTTGGACTCTTCGAATTCTTATTGGCAATATTATCGGGAACGCTCATAGACTTAGACCACATATATAATTACATGAGATATCACAGAAATCCAAAATCATTAAAAGACTTCATCGAGAAGATATTGGAAGCTTATAAGCAACCTCCAAATAAGGGTATTAGATATCATACAGCCGCACATGAGTTAATAGGAGTATTTGTATTTCTATTGATCTCCATATTAGTAGGTTTCCTCTATTCCACCACCTATGCGTTGCTAATCTTCCTTCCCATCTTAAGCCACTTCCTTCTCGACACGCTCAGCATCAGAATGATGCCCTTCTCACCATTTTCAAAGAAGGAATTCTACATAGGTTTACTGAAACCAAACAGTGCACAGGAAAAAGCTTTCATCACAATATTACTTGCCATCACACTCCTACTACTCTTCCTTAAAATGTTAACTAGTATGAATCATTGATTTTCCAAGTAAGTTTCAGAAGTCTTCCCAACACCTTCTAGAATTTCATATGTTTGGATGTATTGAAAGGTTTTATCAGTGATAATTGGAGGAATGATATGAGTTGCCGTTTAGTGCTGCTCGTATCTTCCAGATTGGATTGAGTTTGAAGTATGCAAAAGATAGATATCTTTGTATAGCTATTTAAAGTCTAGTGAGTGGTTAAATTGAGTGCTAGGCTATATGAAGATATGGTGGCTAGAGCTAAGCATTTTCTTAATGTCAGTGGATACGATGTTTCTGCTGGTAGATATGATATAGCTTTATTTCATCTCGAGCAATCAGTTCAAATAGCCTTAAAAGCTTATTTGTTAAAGACTTTCGGAGATTTCCCGAAAATATGTTCATTGAAGGATTTAATTGATTTAAGTGAGAATAGCTGTCTGAAGAAGTTGGCTGAGGATTTATGGTATATCGTAGATATTCTTGAAGATGCATATATAGGTGCAAGGTACCTTACTAGGAGGTATGGTGAGAAGGAGTATAGGGAAGCTTTAAAGTTTGTTCAAGAGGTGTTTAAATGTATAGGTATTTCGATTACCTAAAGGAGAGTAAAAGGGATTTGGAAGAGAATCTTGGGAAATACCTTGAAATCCTTAAAAGTATTGCTGAAAAATATGGTGGAAAGGCATACATTTTTGGCTCCTATGTGAAGGGTGGGTATATAGGTGCAAGCGACATAGACATACTCATTGAAATCCCAGATAACGTAGATAGGTTTAAAGTTCTACATGAAGCTAGGAGGCTTATACAGAATAGGAGGGTTGAAATACATGTCTTAAACGAGTCAGATGCAAAGATATTTAAAGAGTTGATTAAGGTCTACAAAGAGATTGTATAACTTTTACCTATCGATGTTTAAATAGAATTCCAGTAGAAAACTCTCATTCGCAAAGTTCTCCATTCTCTTAGGCCAGATCTACCTCCCATGAATTCATTGAGGCATTTTAAAGTCTCAAGACTCAATTAGATTGTTGCTTCTAGTCGTTCAGTTTTCCAACTAGAATTCTTAAGGTTTAGGAATTTTTAGTATAAATTTTAGTGTTAAATAGAAGAGTGTCAAGTTTTCTACTCAACACCTCAATTAACTAGAACTCACTTAATAACTTCATGAAGATTTTCCCAACTATTTACTGGCTATTTTTATATTTTTAAGCCAGAACATTTTCAAATTAACGCTTTAAAATATTTTATTTGAATATTACTGTTAGTATTATTGTTACCCACATCGATATCTGGATCCCTAGAAGCCAGTAAAATCTGTTGTTCAAATCTTTCCTCAAATCTCTCATATCAATCCTTAAGTCTCTAATTTCGCTTTCCATATGATTCAATCTCTTATCCATCTGTTCGAGAATGCCCTCGATTCTAGCAACTCTCTCTTCTAAGTTACTCTTCACAACTGTTCCCACAAATCTTAAAGTACATGGAAGTTTATAAAGTCTTGGTTTCAATATTCAAAGTTTGTAGTTTTATTTTGATACGTATTTTGACTCTAAGAACTGAAAGTCAAACCCAATAGTTTAGTAGTTCTAACATTAACTGAGACTATCTATTACATGGCAATTATGAAGACTATTCGTTAGTTAACCTTAACATAATCTTCAGCATCAAGCCGATCATTATCAAGCTTTGAGCGACACACTAAGCTTTACTTGGCATCTTGAAAGAAGGTAGTGCTCCTCAGCAATTGAAAGTCCCACCTCTTTCAAAGCAGAGTTAACCAGTCTTAAAGTCTGAAGAAAGCGTTATAAAAAAAGTGGGAAGTGAGAAGGAGAGGACATTTAGGCGCCTGAGTCTGCTTCAACCGTTCCGTCAAACCATACTCTGATCCAAGACCAGGCGTGAATTCGCTGTAGCACGACACCAAAGGGTGCATATATAAAGTCTGCTTCAGCCCACGTGTATGAGTATAGGCCTTGAGCCCTTACCTCTGCATAGTGATTGAAGTTCTGGCAACTCCACGCCCACTGAGCCCATAAAGCTATCCAATAGTATGATTGATCATCGACACTTATAACCAAGACCCAATCCAAAATATAGGTTGTTGACTTCGCTGAAAGATGCCATATTGTCCAGCCGAAGACGTTCTTCCCTTCAATTCCTTTATCGACGGTCACTGCATATATCGTGGCTAGTTGGACGAATTCTCCCTGTTCTAGTTTGAGCTCATAGACCTCATATGTGTAACTCTTCACGAGTTTAACAACCGTGATGTTTGCATATGGACCCGAGGCTTTCTCTGGAATAGAGGGGCTCGTAATTTCCTCTTCACCAGTCTCCTTTTTTATTAGAACTGGCTTTAGATGTATGTGAGCTATCGGCTTGTTTCCATTGAGCCTCACAAGGTAGTATGCATCGCCGACTTTAACTAATGCTTCACCTAACTCGGGCTTCTCCTTCAAGCGGTAAACACATATTACCTCGATATTTGAAACGTTCAACGTCGTCTTTAAGTAATTATGAAGTATATCTTCGTAGATCTTCTTATCTTCAACGATATACTTCGATTTGGTGCCTGAGATTGTTATGGGGATTTCTCTGACCTCATATTTCGTCTCTCTTTTCTCGATCGAGGCGACCCTAAGATAGTCGAATGCCCCGAAGCCTCTCATCCCCAAAGCTGCAATGCATATGGAAATCAGCAATAAGATAAATATCGATGTACTAAACTTCCTATAGAGCCTCATATCCCATATTATTGTTGATAAAAATCCTCTTCATATTTTTTGATCATTTTTTGCAATAGTTCTCTTAAGTGTTCCATTTTAGTGACCTTATAATTGTTGGTGTGAATGTGCCGAATGTGTAGCCTATATAGTGGCTGAATATGTTGAGTACACCCTTCCCAATAAGTATTTCTGGGGGTATTAATACGGGTAGATAGAATAGGTATTTTATTGCAAGTGAAATCAATAGCAACCTGTATACTGAGACGCAAAAGCCGCCCTTAAATAAACTTTTGATTCTATTGAATGTTAACATAGACGCCATTTGCTTAATACCCAGTCGATTAGCATAGATGGAATAAATGAATATAAACAATAGTAATGTGAATGCGAATAACATTATGAATTGCTCCGTTGAAGATATCTTTAGATTGGGAAGGATTATCATGTTGTTTAGTGAGAATATTAGTAGAATGAAGGATGAGTTTAAAGGGAATTTTCAAAACATTCTTCAAGTAATTAAAGATGGCGTAGATGGAGTATCCTGCAAAGCCAGAGGTTATTAAAGAGAAGCCCAGCACATATATTCCAGGCGTCTTCAAGGCTGGTAAGAAGCATATTATGAGTAGGGAGGAGATGATTGGCAATAATAGTAGGAGCATAAAGGAAGCCTGATAGAATAACCTCCTATTAGTCTCAAAATTGAATAGGAAGAAGGTGATGAATAGGTAGGTTGAAAGGTTGCTGATGAAGTGATTGAAATCCACATGAACATAACTTGAGAAAAGCAAGCTTACAAATGTGGGATTTGAAGGCCACAAAACAAGATAATCCTTCAAATCATCAGGCAAAACATAAAACGCTGTGAGTATAGCTGGTATCAGGAGATAGAAGAATAAGTAATCATACCACTTCCACAACAAAAGAACAGGATTAAATTGAGCCAATTTCCCCCTCAAATAATTAAGTGAAAACAACCATCATCCCAATAACCCCTAAACCCTCCTCACAACTTATAACTATCGCTAAAAACTCCAAGCAACCAAACAAGGAAGCTACCAACATAAATATCAACTCAACACCCAATTATAGAAAAAGGCAAATGGAAAACTAGTTTTAAGTATTTGTTTTTATGAGATATTTATGATGATGGGGCATTGAAGTTGAATGTAATGGAAAAGCCCCAATCAAGAT
>NZ_JANGFQ010000045.1:0-11658 GCF_024707025.1 Candidatus Culexarchaeum yellowstonense | reverse complement strand
AGAGGAGAAAGGTTTCACAAGGGGAATTCCTAAACAGGGAATTCTTCATAAGATTCATACTGGATTGGGATGAAGTTGAAGAAAAGTATGGTGATAAATTATATAGAACTATTGGTTATGCAAGGGTGAAAGCATTAATTGAAGACGATAAATACGCAATATTCACACCATGCAAGTACAGTATATCCAATGTAGAGTTAATTGAGGGGGAATGCAACCCGAAAAAGTTGGTGGAAATAACGTCATTTAGAGGTAGATTCTGCGAACAAGCCAGAAGGGGGGAGTGGGTTATAGCTCAAGGGAAAATTGAAATGGTAACCACAAGTAGCGGGGAAGAATACCATAGAATGGTTTTAGGAGGGAAACCATCAGACTTCATGATACTAAAGGAATAAAAAAATGGGAATTGATGGAGTTATAATTGCAGGGTAAGTCTACAACCTCCTCTTCTTCACAGCCCTATCATAGACGATCCAATTCTCATACAGTTTAACATCCTTCTCTCTTAAAAGTTCAAGAACCTTCGACCTAATCTCCTCACTCTTAACTTCCTCCCTACCAGCAAAATGCTCCTCAACCCTATCAGCCAATTCACGGGCAGTACGAAGATCAGAACCAGCCTTCAAAAGTGAGGTAACAAGCTTCTCACGGGCAAACTCCTCAACAGATCCATCCCTCTTAACAACTTTAACAACCACTTTAAATCACCAAATAACCAGATAGGTGACGCATACATATAAAGGTATTCATACATAAAAATACTATAATAATTATGTAAAATCATGCTTAGACATTATTCAGTTATGATAACATTTATTACACAAAAGTGATAGAATTAGAAGGTGAAAGCTGAAATGAGAGTTCAAGATATAGTATGGGGGTATATGAGAAGCATATATAATCCATGGCTATCAACAAATTGGAATAAATTTGATAAGAAGCTTAGGGAAGACCTACTATTCTTCAGAGATAAATTGTATGGATGTAGTAGTATTGATGAAATAAGGGAAGCCATGAAAATGCTGGTGAGATTATACATATCAGCCCCAAACGATGTTAAAGATTGCTTCATGGAAATGCTGAAGAAAACTGATGAATACTACAAGAAGAATTCCATAGAACTAGATTTTGGTAGAATGCTAAAACAGTATAAGGTTACAATATTGGTAAAGGATAATGAAAATAGAGCTGTGAAGTCAGCCCAGATCACAGTCATGTATAATGGTAGGGAGATATGGAAGGGGGTTACACCTGAAAATGGGAAGATAACACTAAATTTGAATGAAGGGAAATACACAATATTCGCATCATTAAGTGAAGAAGAGTGGTATGGATTAAACATAGTTGAATTAAATGTCCCACAAGAAGGGGAAGAGAAGCTAATAATCATAAGGAGACATCCAAGATATGAAACTGCAAAACCAATATTGAGGGAAGGGAAACCTTGAAATTTAAAGAACTCACTAACAATGAATGATTGTAATGAAATTGGATGATGAGTTAACCATAAGCCAATTGGAGGAGAAGGTTTGGAGATTCATAGAAGAGAGGAATTGGGGGAAATATCATAAACCAAAGGATATAGCTGAATCCATATGCATAGAAGCTGCAGAACTACTTGAACTATTCCAATGGAGAAGCCACGAAGAAGTGGAGAAACTAATGAATAGAGAAGACTATAAGGATAGGGTTAGAGAGGAGTTGGCGGATATAATCATATACATATTAAGCTTCGCAAAGGTTGCTGATATAGATCTATCGAAATCCATAATTGAAAAGATTGAGAAAAATGCAAAGAAGTATCCTACAGAGAAATATTATGGTAAAGCACATCTTGAAGAGTAATTTGGAATTCAGCTAGACCCACCAACCCTCTTAACATAATCCTCAACTTTAGCTGCTAAATTCATGAAAGCCCTAACTGTTGGAGTACCCTCACCACTAAGAACAAGCAGTTCACCCCTATCAGAAGCTTCACAAAGCCTCCTATCCAATGGTATTCTACCAAGGAAATCCAACCCCATCTCCAAGGCAATCCTCTCACCACCACCCCTCATGAATATATCCACCTCAGCACCACAATTTGGACATACAAACCCACTCATATTCTCCACAACACCAATTATTGGAATATTCAGAACCCTACAGAAACTCACAGCCCTCCTAACAACAATCTGCGAAACCTCAGAAGGTATTGTGACTATTATGGCTCCAGTAATGTTTGGTATGGATTGAGCTATAGTTAAAGGTTCATCACCAGTACCTGGAGGCAAATCGATCAGTAGGAAATCAAGTTTACCCCAATTAATATCGCCGAGAAACTGTTTTATGGCAGTACTCTTCAAAGGCCCCCTCCAAATAACTGGAGTATAATCGTTGGGTAGTAGGTAATCCATTGAAACAACCTTAACATCCAATGGACCTATAATGGGCTCAATACCATTAGGCCCAGCCAAAAGATCCCTACCCCTAAGATTTAGAAGTTTAGGTATTGTTGGCCCAGTAATATCGGCATCAAGAATACCAACAAGCCCCCTCCTCCCCCTAGAAGCAAGAGCCAATGCAAGATTAGCCGTAACAACACTCTTACCAACACCACCCTTACCACTCAAAACAGCAATCTTATACCTAACATCACCCATCCTACGCTTCACAGCCTCATCAAGCTCCAAAACCCTCTTATAAGCCTCCCTCATCCCACTCATATCCAATCATCAATACGCAAACCAAATAATAACAAAGCAGTATTTATACTTTATAGGGTTAGAAGAAGCTCCAGCAATAATGAAGCCATGAAAGCGGAAAGAATCGCCATAATTAAAAGCTTAGAAAACATATGGATGGAGCGAAGTGATTCACCTTTAAATACTCGATAATATATTACAGAACCAATACACATACCAATAGATAGAAAGATGAAGCGTAGAAAGAATAATGATAAATCCAATTTAAGCAATCCCCCACCTCTTAAGAACATCCCTAGAATTAACGATCTCAGCGCCATAGAGTTCACGCATAAATCTCAAACCGATATTGTGATCTTCGACATTAAATGCCGTTACACAATCTGAGGGAACTATCAATTTATATCCATGATAAAATGCATCAGCCGCAGTATGCATAACACAAATATGCGTATGAATACCTGTAAGTATCAATGTATCCACATTCAACTCCCTCAAGAGGACATTTAGATCTGTTCCATAAAAACCACTATACCTCCTCTTCTCAACAATGAAATCAGAGCCGCTTGGCTTCAATTCATCAATAACCATAGCTCCATGTGAACCCCTAATGGCATGAGGACTCCACTTCTTAAACTCACCATCAACATTGGGTAGATGCGAATCATTAACGTAAATTACGGGGACGCCGATCTTCCTTGCAGCATCAACAAGCAATTTAATGTTTGGAATTATCTTCAAAGCGGCATCACATTTCAAAGCACCATAAACAAAATCATTCAACATATCAATAACGAGCAGGGAATCAACCAATAAAATCACCAAGCAATAATGTGTAAATTAGAAGATATAAGTCTGTCTAGGTCTAATTTCTTAATAAAAAAGTTTAAAAATAAATAGAGGAGAGCTGAATGATATCTTATATGGAAATTGTTCCAATATTTAAGCCGGAAGTATTAAGGGATTTACTTGAAATTTTGGGTGAGCCATCAAACATTAAATTCATCGTTAGCGGAAAGGAAATTTCTGAAGAGGCAATTAAAGTTGGAGAGCTAGAAGGCATAAAGCTTGAAGATAGATACATTGGTGGTGCCCCAGTTCATTTGGAGGGTAAGGCTTCAATTGAAAAGATATTGGAGATTTATGAGAAACAACATGAATACTTTAGACTAACAGTTCTTGAGGGGAGAAGATTTGAGGAAGCAAAGCCGCCTAGAATACAGATTGAAGAAATCCATTGGCGGAAATGGAAAAATGAAGTTAGTGGGGGTTATAGCATAAAGTTTGATGAATATGATTTGGAAATTGAAATAGACCCGAAGGAGGAAGAAATAATTAGTCAGCTCGTAAAATGCGCTAAGAAACACGGTATGAGAATAAAAATGAACTTGAGACAAGGATAAGTTGTGAAGAGGGGGTTAATTCATGGAAATCAGTATAGTTCTACTTTACGTTGGAGTGACTACTTCATTTGCGATACTTGTATACATCACATGAAGCGATAGAAAATATTTCAGGAAAAGATGGGGAAAGTGAAATCCATATGCAGCTGAAATCTACATAGTGTCTTGCTAAAATGCACCAAATCCTCTTAACTTTTCGCTATGACGAGCAATTCATTTTGCAGTGGTTTTACAGCCTCTAATACCTTCCCTAATTTGGGTAAGGGTGGGTTTGTAGTAATAACGGAGGAAAAAGGATTCGTCCACTCTTCCTTGCAATAAATTGATCAATTCTATTGACAAATGTTCCCTAAAGGTTGTGGCATATAATTTCCTCAAAATGTTTAAGTGAAGGCTGTAACCTTTTTAAGCGCCTTGACTAATGCGTTATATGTGATTTCAAGTCTTATTTCAGTAAGAAGTGAGCAGTTCACTGTTTATGAATGAGATGTAGGCATTTTATTATTTCTTAAAAAGAGCTCTTTATACTTGATGCAGTTAAATTTTTATGGAGTTTAAGGTCTTAAAATGCATGGAGTGATAATGAGATTCAAGATTATCATAATGATAGCTCTTGTGTTCATTGCAACACTTCTCAATCAAGGTTTAGAGTTACAAAGGTCTAATGCGCTTCCATTAAATGCATCTAATCAAGAACTCATATCCCCAATATGTCATTTATGGCCTTATGGCGTTCCAAAAATGGTAAAATGGTCTGAGTATGGGTTAGCGGTAGGGACAAGTGCTGGTTATGTGTTTGTTTTAAATGAGGATGGCGAGTTGAAGTGGAGCAGAAAGGTTAACTATACCTCCGTTTGGAGTGTTGCATGGAGTAAAAGTGGTGAACTTGCAGTAGTGACACTAGGTCCTCCAGGTGCATTGTACATCTTCAACGCTCAAGGTGATTTGCTATGGAGTAGGGAATGGGAAGATAGTCAAGCTTACTCTGTAGAGTGGAGTGACGAGTTACTAGCCGTTGGGACAGGAGCTGGTCTACTAGTCTTTAATAAGGAGGGAAATATTATGTGGAATTCTACGGGTAGCACATTAACAGCCTCTTGGTATGATGATCGAATTGCCGCAGGAAAAACGGTCGTTATCAAAAGTGATGGACGCATATCGAGCATGTACTGGGCTTTACAAGTGTTCGATAAAAGTGGTAAGCAACTTTGGAACTATAGCGGCGTCTACCACTATCTAGCATGGAGCGACAAAGGCTATCTCGCGGCAGCCGATAAGTACGGAGGGAGGATCTGCATATTCGACATAACTGGTGTTTTAGTCTGGGAAAAGACCGTTGAAATGAGAGAGATAGGAGCACTCACATGGTTTGGAGAGTTGCTTGTCGTGGGTGGTGATGGAGGAATTTTAACCTTCGATAAAAGTGGACGCATAATTTGGAGTTACAAAGGTGGTTTTGTCGAAGCACTATCTGCTAGGGGGGAAAGCTTAGCTATTGGGGATCATATTGGAAACCTAACTTTAACTGATGTTAGCGGGAGATCGCTATGGAGCTACTGGACATGTGGTTACGTGTGGTCTATTGACAGATATGGTAACAAAATAGCTGCAACCAGTAGTGATGGCTATGTGCAAGTATTAGATGAAGAGGGCAAATTATTGTGGAAGTGTAGGCTGGGCTTTGACGTAGAGGCAGTAGCCATTAACGGTAACCTTGTAGCTGTTGGTGGATGGGATCTAAACGTTACAGTCCTCGACTTGAATGGTAATTTGAAGTGGAGTAGAGAGACGGGGTGGGTTAGGCACTTAGCTTGGCATGGGGACTACTTAGCAGTTGGAGGGTATGAGAAGACATTTGTGTTTCGCAAGGACGGTAGCCTAGTATGGGAGTTTGATACAGGTAAAGTATATTCACTTTCTTGGAGTGATGATGGCCTTCTTGCAGTGGGTTGCACGGATAAATTTGGTTTTAATAGGCTTGCAGTATTTGGGTTGGATGGTAAGTTGCTATGGAATGTGATAGTTCCTGACTGGGTATTATCTATTTCATGGTCTAAAGAACTTCTAGCCGCAGCCGTTGCCCAGCATGGGATATACGTTTTTGATAGGAATGGGATGTTGAAATTCGTGTTTATTAGCGCCTTCAAGGATGCAAAAATACCATGGAGAGTTTCTGCTTCATGGTGGGGGGACAACTTAATAGTAGTTACAGATTACGTGTATGCTCTAAATCGTGAGGGTAAGCTCCTCTGGATTAACAAGTTTGTCTCCGCAGATATTGTAGTTCCGGGAGGCGATTTTATAGCTTTAGGCTCTGGTAGGGGTGTAAGTGTACTTGATGGTGATGGAGAGCTTGAGTGGAGTTACCTAGCTCCCGATTATATATTCCCTAAGGAACTTTATACTAAACCTTACCTCCAAAACGTATACTCCCTAGCTTGGGTTGGTGGCTATCTTGTGGTTGGAGATCGTTTAGGGCGGGTATTCGTATTCAATGAAACTGGCGATGTAATTAGAGTCTTCGACATGGGTGATGCTGTTTGGTCAATATCAGGAGATAGGGAAGTTTTTGCAGTTGGGGGAGGTGGTGGTTTACTTGTTGCTCGCATCTCTCCTATTGAACGCCCACTGGGAAAAGTTCTTACACAATTACCCTCACCTTACAATAAGTTTGAGCTTGCCATTGCTAATAGGACATTACTTTATCTTAATGGATCCCTCTTATTGAAGCCTCTCCAACGCATTTCCCTACAATTTGAGGTTAGCGAAAATGCACCATACGCCTTCTTCGAAGCAAACTTACGTTCAACGCGTCCCATAAAATTCATGTTATTAATGCAGGATAAGTATGGGGAGCTTAACGATACATCCACCACTTTATCGTGGAATGGAACAAATATGCAAATTAAAGTTCCCCTTAAACCTGGCAAATACTCTCCCACAATAATTTCGGAGGAGGAAACTCTGTTATATTACACATTACATGCATATGAGGGATTCTTGCCATTCTTTGAGGAGAGGAGAGCATATCTCCCAATAGGCATAGCAGACTATGGATATGCTGAGTTGCCTGAAGGTAGAATTGGCTATAAGTATACATTCACGGAAGTTTGGGCTCACGCCTTAATAACAAATATTTCTGCCATGAGACCTTTCGATGGGGATGAGGAGAAATATTGGGTTGCACTTCAACTCAACGCATTCCTACATGTCACCGGAGAAGGGGCTAGACAAGTATACTGGATTCAAAACGTTGTAGTCTTTGACACCTTGAGGAAGCAAGCTAGATTTGCAAGCAACATTTGGAATATTACCACATATCCCACCTCAATACTTGCAAAATGGGCAATTGAAGGTAAAGGGTCGCTGGGTAGGGAGCGTCGAATGGGAGATTATTACTTTTACAATGAATCTTGGATAAACTACAATTACCCATTGGAACTTGCACTCTACCTTTCAATGCAAATAGAAAATGGCACAATTAAACTTGATTTTGGGGGCGCATTGAACAAGGAGGAGTTTAAAGTCTACGATACTGTGACTTTAAAAGTTAAGGCGAACTCCGCCTATTTTAAAGTAGATCCCACGGAACATCCTCTACCAAGCAACTTAGAATTCGTCTTCACAGGACCTCACGGTGGCAAACCCAAAACAATCATGATAAGAATTGAAGCAAACTTAAAGCTATTGGTGAACGTTGGCGGAGACCTCATCCCAATACCCACAGCTTACAGTTGCGGCTATGCCACCTACGAGAGAATAGCAAATGCCAATGTAAAGTATGGGGGAAACTACACCGTAACTGTTACTTCGGGGAAGACTAAGATGCTCCAAGTATACTACTCCACAAGCACTTTCACCCTCATTCAAGTAGTCGTGGTGCGTGATCCACTCAAAATATACAGCAAGCTACTATTCTTGAAAATGGGGGAAAGCCTCCCACTACCCACAAGCCATATGATTGATTTGGGAAACAAGACCAGATACCTCTTGAAGGGGTACACTACTATGGGAAGAGAGGTAACGCTGGAATGGGTGAAGCAATTCTACCTGGAAGTGGTAAGTGAATATGGGAGTGTTGAGGGTGGTGGTTGGTATAACGGGGGCAGCTATGCAAGAGTAAAGCTGAAAGATGTGGAGGTAGGCTTCCTCATACGCCAAGTATTTGAACGTTGGGAAGGATTAGGGTTGCAGGATAAAGTCTTAGAAACAGGAATTGTCGATATATACATGAACAGTCCAAGGAAACTGGTAGCCGTATGGAAAACCGATTATACACAACTCATAATACTTACCATCATAATAGGCGCCACTTTAACCGCAATAGCTTACTATAAACTCATTAAACATAAGAGCATACATAGCTATACAGAAGTATATAGAGGCTCGAACGAGTAAGCTTACCTTAATGTGCATTTAACTTTCAGCATCTAAACAGACTTATCTATATAATCATAATTAAAATTCATTAAGAGTGGACACACATGTTTAGGAAGAACCCCAAATGTTAATTGTTCTCTTAAAGGCATAAATATGTGGTTAAAGCCATATTTCTGGCCTCTCACTCTTCCTCTCAACAATTTCATCCCTAAATCTCCATATACCTTCACTCGGCTTTTCGATTGCTATCATGAGCTCTTCTGTGAGTTTATCGCTTATTAGAACTTCAACTTCCACATGGGATATCACGACATCTGAAACTACGCCCCTCCTCTCCCTCCCAATAACTTCAACAGTAACTGCATTTCTCACCCTATATACTCTCGTAGGCCCTCCAGCAGTATCATAAATTTAAATGGATGCATCCCTCGGTAGGTTAGGCCAAATACCGAGCTTCTCAGCAGCCTTAACTGGTAGTAGGATTTGCGGGTTTGGTGTTTCAAAACCAGTATTTACGAGGGCTACAGTTTCCAGCAAACTCCCCCCCATACTTGATTCTCACACGAACCCTAACACCCACAATCCTCCACCTTCAAATATCCAGCTAGATCCCTAGGCTTTATATGACCAATCCTAGGTCTTAACATAGGCTTTATACATCCTATTCTAGGTCTCCTCTCAGCCACGGCAAACATCATCTAAACCTTTCCCATGAGAATGTATAAACTCTCTGCCAAGATGTTATTGAGCGACTCACAAAGAAGATGCGTTAGACTGACTTTTGCCATTCCAAACAAGGAAAAAGCAATGTTTAAACGATACTCAACAAAAAAGGGGATGTTATGATTTATGATGGTGGTATCCAAGACATATGAACTATGTAGGAATGCTTGCTGTTATCCTCAAACCAATAGTAGTAGCAATTATTTTGATTACCCCAACTATGAACTATAACACGGAGATAGGGGGGATTTATTGACTTTCTAACTGCAGATATACCTGCACCAAAACTAATAGTCTTACCGCTGGAGAAACTGAAGGTAAAGGATACGGAAGTCCACTCCCAATAACTCTCATCACCAACTTCAAATTCGATTTTAACATCAGGAGTGGATTCAGCGATAACATGATAATCTGATGGAGGCGTACTTCCACATTCACTACAGCTTACTTGATCACCAGCTTTTAGATCATCTAAATCAACAGGAGTCATTATATAATATTCATAATCGACATGCTCTCCATCTAAGCCAACGAAGTTTGAGTCATACCATCTCTCACACTTGTATCCCACATCTGCTAAAACTTTGACTGCTCCGAAATTATTTTGGATGACGTAATCTTCTTTACTTGATTCGACTGGAGCCTTCCCAGAATCGTACCATCCAGTATCGGTTTTCTCCAGTAGTGCATAGCACGGTGCGTACATATCCCACCATTTATATGTTAAATCTCTACTGTGATGGGAGAAGTACATGTGGGTTTCCGTAGTGATTGTCCATCTTGCTTCTATGCCATTTATGGAGTGACATTCACCACATTTGACGTAAGCATATTGTAATTGTTGACTAACTTCGTATGCGTCTGGTGGGCAGCCGCTCTGCAGATTTGCCGTTGAGCCTCTACTGCATGAAGTGCATGTAATGGATGCAGGTTCTCTCTTATGTAGTGGGATTGTGATTTCAACGCTCCTTATTGGTTGGTCTGGCTCAATCACGACGTATATGCCTCCAGCATAGTTTTCTGTTGCCACGTGAACGTATAGTTCGACGGGTTTGTATATTGTTTTGCCTGTGGGAGTTGATGCTACGGGTATTCTGTTTACTTTGATGTTATATGTTCCTGGCTTAACGAATTTATCGTACACTATTCTATCTGATAAGCCACCATACTTGTGTTCGCTTCCAGTGAAGTTGTGTATGGCTATGAACCAAACAGTATCTTGAACTGGAACTCCATTTATTACTGGTTTTATTGTTAGTTTTATGAATCCTGTGAGTTTACCTTGAATCAAATCCAATAGTAATTGCTCGGCAAGCAGCGTATCTTCAATTGGGGTTTTCAAAATGATTGCAGGTGTTATGGGTATTGCGATCAAAACTATTAATATTATACTTGCAAATATGATTCGATTCCTATACATAACCATGCTACCAAATAAACTTCTGAAAAAACGCGTATATATATATCGCTAAAGGTGAAATGTGAAAACATTTTCACTAGAAAGAAAAATCTTTCATTCGCTCTCTAATTTTGTAAATGTCTTTTGCGAAACTTTAAAACAAGTTTTGATACTATTCTTAGCCCTCAGTAAGCTTTTTGACAATAAGCATGATATGACGACCATTTGTTTCTATGTATAATTGGTTTTAGGTGAAGTGGTATTGATTAAGGGAGTTGTGAAACTATTTTAGTTTAAATTTTCCACGGAATATGCTGTTGCGATAGCAGGCTTTGATGCATTTCCCACATACTTCAGCTTTTAAGCCAAGTTCGAGGATATATTTTCGGCAATGCTCCCTATAATCTTCGAGTTTATCCTTATTTTTAAGGAATAGGCAAGCCTCCAAACATGCATTGCATTCTCCACATGAAGCTTCAACCCTCCTCCCATGGATAAGTGGCAGATCAGTTATTATTGAGGCGAATCTTATGGCGCAACTGAATTTCTCGTTGACGATGAGCTCATTCTTCCCCCTCCAACCTAAACCAGCATTCTCTGCTACAACCCTATGGGAAATTGTCATACCATAATACTCCTTAACATTCTTGACTTTCACCCCCTCAATAGTTGCTTGTATAGGTATGCCGCCAAAGATGTCTGCAATTTCCTCGGCTATGGCATTTAGAAATCCATTTATCTTATTATATTCATCTGCATATATGTTCCATCTATCTTTATCAATTGTTCCGTCACTTAACCTGGCATCAATGCAATCAATTGCATATTCAGGGAAAGCAATTCCAATACATATGAAGGAACCATTCATAATAAAATTATGAAATCGTTCACCACAAATATCTTCCAATTTAGCTTTCTGCACTGGCATAAGGGCATCATAAACCCCTTTAAACTCAGCCGCTCCAATAATTCCATAATACCCTATCTCAGCAAGTTTCCGATCAAAGAAGTTCTTAACCTTTTGAAAATTCTCCCTCCTCTCCACAATTCACACTTTATAAAGGCACAT
>NZ_JANGFQ010000044.1:0-11878 GCF_024707025.1 Candidatus Culexarchaeum yellowstonense | reverse complement strand
AACAATCCTCTCAGTTTCCCTTGCAAGTTTAAGGGGGTCGAATGGCTTAAAATCTGGAGTTAAGAAACGCTGATAACCTTCCATACCTCAATTAAGAATCTGCAAAACTGATTATAAAAGTAATTGTTGATATATAAATAATATGTAAAGGTTTCAATAAGACCTTTAAACTCAAAACGATTACTGCCGAAGTAATATACACCAAATATGCTATTGCCAACGCAATTATAAGATATCCATGACTGTAACTCTTAAAAAAGGAAAAAAGAAAATTAAGTGTTATGTATTCTTAAGTTCTGAGAGAGCTCTGCTCAAGTCCTCTGGCGCGTGATTTACTCTTACGGGCATAGAGTGCTACTCCAGTACCTATTACGATTATGATTACAACGGCTGCTATCAATGCGGGAAATGGTAATCCAAGAGGTGTGGAAGGAATCCCCTGAATAACTAGCTTCCCTGACTCTACAAGCGGGTTTATTGGATTTCCACTGTCATCATCCATCCTTATTATGAGCAGTTCTATGGAGCTTTCACCTTGTTTAGTGTTCCCGAATACTATGGTAGCGAGTTCAATGTTAGTAGCTCCAGGTTTTATTTGATCTTCTAGATCAACGGCTTTCAATACTACGGAGCTTCCTTCAATGGAGCTATTATAGAGTTTCGCCCAGCTTGGGAATTCAACTTTAAGAATTGTCGCGATCTCTCTATTTCCTAAAGAAACCTTTATTATATAGCCAGCCAAGCCGTTGGGAGCTGAGTCGAGCTTCAATACGGCTTTAGCTTCCTCGCCTTGCTTTACCGTTGGAGATATTACTGATACTTTTACAGAATTTGCGGCAAAAGCTGTAGACATTAGGATGAGGCAAAATAATGATGAAATCGCTATTGTTGTTTTAAGCTTCATCTCATAGTTTCTTGAAAAGCTTGACAATATCATCGAAATCAAGCCTCCCATTACCATTAAAGTCGTAAAACTTAGCATATTCAGAGACAACAGACTCACCAAAATGTTTGAAGAATTTAACAACGTCGTCAAAGTCCAGTCTTCCATTACCGTTTATATCCTCAAACAAGCCATCATTATCTAAGTCCATTGGAGATGGAAGGTCTGGAGCTATTGGGGGAGGTCTGATGATAGGCACTACGATTATGAAGGCTGGTGGCGTCGTTGGTGATATTCCTACACCCTTATCATCATCCATTCGGAGCACGTTCACCTCTACGCGTACCACACCCCCAGCCTTCCCTTTCACGAGGATCTTTACAAGGAGGATGTCCTTATGTCCTGCCTGAACTTTGTCTTGAATATCAACTGCCCTGAGCCATACTTTATCGTCCTTAATGGAGCTATCAGATAAACCTGCCCACTCAGGAAGCTCTACTTTAATTATATCGATAACATCTTCGCCTGGAGTTGGCTTCAGCTTCTTTAAAGCCTCTTCGAAGGGACCTGGAACTGTAATTGGCGGTATGCTCAATTGCGGAATGAAGGTAACCTCTATCTCATAACCTGAGAGACCAGTAGGAGCAATAGATAGGGTTATTTCGGAAGTTCCATTTCCTCCAATGAACATGAATACGTTAGACGCCTTTACCACGACTTCAGAGGGTATTCCAGTTATTTTGATTAAGCCATCTTGAGATGCCGCTTCAATGAGCTTCCCAGCCTCATCGTTGAGCTTGAGATCTTTGATCTTTAGAGAAGTAGAGCTACCTGGCTTCCCCATAAGCTTAACTTCAACTACAACTATATCTCCAGAGCCACTCACCCCTGTTGCCGAGCTTGCCGCCACTTTCACCCAGCCCTCTTGGTTGTTGATGTTTCTAACGAAGATGAAATCCTTAATTAAATTCCCTTTATAAGCATCAACGATCTCAACTACTGAGGGATCGAAGGTAAGGGTGAACTGGAATCCCGCAATCTTCACTGCATTTGAAATTGTTATCAAAACTTTCAAAATATCGCCTTGCTTCCCCTCAGCAGACCCAACTTGGACTATGGTTACAGCCTCCTCCTTTTTATAAACTTCAATTAACCCATTCGTGACGGTGGGCGTTAACAGATTCCCCTTCTCATCATTTAGCTGAGCATTCTCAATACGTAGAACAGTTTTACCCTCCATAACCCCCTTAAACTCTATTATGGCTAAAGTTGCCTCATTCTTCCCAACAGCTTTCGGTTGTGCTACCGCAATATATACGAAGCCCTCCTCGTTCCTTATATTTGCAACTGGTGCTCCAAAATCCCCTGCCGAGACCTTTTGAACTTCCACTATCGATTTATCGAAAACCACCTTTACAGAACCGCCAGCCACCCCCTCAGCATTAGTTACTGATATCGCTACATTCACAGTAAGACCTATCTGAACCTTATAAGACCCTATAGATATCTGCTCACCTGCTGGAAATCCGAGGGTTGGAATTGTAAAAATGAGGGGGAGGAGTAGGCAAATGAAAATTAGTGCCATTAACCTATGCTTATACTTTTCCATATGCGTTTCGCTCATCATAATCCGACCACCTTCCTAAGTATTATTGTAGCATCACCAGTATCCAATGCGTTAGTTCCATTCATGTCTCCGATCAAGATATCTTCTGGTAATATGGGCTCTAACCCAACGACCTTCCTCAGCAGTATGGTCGCGTCTCCCGTATCCAGCTTGCCGTTCCTATTCATATCCCCTTTGAGAACAATGGTGAATGGAGCATTGCTTGTGTCACTTCCTTTATTGTTGGCTGCATCATACGCGTCGACTCTGATGAGGCAGTTAACAGATGTAATATTAGGAGTCCTCCAATCGTAAGAGCCTGTGTTCGGAATGCCTTGTGCTACTGGAATCCAGCTTTTGCCGCCATCAGTTGAGTAGAAGATGTCAACCTTAGTCACTCCAACATTATCTGAAGCTGTCCACTTAATTGCACGAGTAACATTAGATGGCCAAACCTCACCTCCATTTGGAGAAACAACCGTAACAGATGGTGGAATATTGTCAGAGGGCGCACCAATCGTGACTGAACCATCAATAGTAGTCGCCTTAATCGCATTCCCGTCGCTATCCGCCAAACTGACGTCGAGTAGGCTTAGAGTTGTTGAAGACCCTGAACTTCCGACAGCCTTTAATCTGACAATAACTATTGAACCTGAACCTGTAACGCCAGCAACCCCCAGTGGTTGGCTTACAAGTATTTTTACTTTCCCGGGAGAGATGATGTTGCTAGCTACTTCAGCATTCGGCATAAGTTTCCCTGCTTTAGCCTCCACGAATTCTAGCACGGATGGGTTGAAGGAGAGAGTGAATATGGCTGTATCAAGCTTTGAAACTTGTGATATAACTACTTCGACCTCATATATGCCGCCTGGAGCGACATTACCTTTACTTGGCTGGAAGCTGAGCGTAACCCCAGTCTCACCCTCAACCTTTATAGTGATCTCAGCAGTGGATTGTGAACCCATCGAATCCCTTACCGTACAGGTAACGACATAGTCTCCCGCTTTAGTGTAAGTGCGGGATGGATTCTGCTCCGTACTAGTCTCCCCATCACCAAAGTCCCATTTGTAGCTGTAGGGAGGAATACCTCCTGACGGGGATGCAGTAAACTGGACTGTTAGGGGGGCTTTGCCACTTGTTGGGTTTGCAGAAATTATGATTTTAATGGGGATCGATTTGATTTCAATAGAAGCCTCTCGAACGTTATTTGTTTCATTACTTTCCTGAACTTGATTCGTGGCATCAACAGTAACTCTGACTATGTACGTGCCAGGAGGCGTTCCCGAAGGTATCAAGAAGGTGATAGAACGGGTTACGGAGGCCTCGGCCCCCAATCCCTCATGAGGAATTGATTGCTCAATGAGGGGCTTCTTTTCTGGTATCCATAGTGGCGGGATTACTTCTACCTTATCGTAGTGGAAACCCGCATGAGCCTTCCCAATGTTGGCTTCTGTGAAACTTATCGTGATTGTTTCCCCAGGGGTTGCAGAAGGTGGGACATCTAGTCTGGACACCGTTAGGTCTGGAAGCGGAATTTCTTGTAAAACGATCACCCTTATTGCCCTCCCTGGCATCCTGTAAACAGCACCATCAGGGGCCTGTCCATTCTTAATAATGGATTCCCAATCGGATTGTTTCATATCCCACACATCATCACCATCCCCAAATTGAGGTGGATGATCATTCGAAGCCACCTCTTCCCCTGAATACATCCACCCTGTGAAAATACCAATGTAATATGTCCCGGGAGCCGTAGGCGCCGTTAAGCTGAACTCAAATCTCTGAGTTGATGTGCCTGTAGGTGCATCAGATGTTATCGTTACGAACCACCCCTTGCTCTGACCAGTTAGCTGTCTCCCCCAGCTCACCGTGCCTATGACGGGCGTTATCCAAGGCCCTCCACGCTTGTTATTAACGATAACTTCTAAAAAGCCACTTATTTTAGCTCCAGGCTGAATAGATATCTCAGGATTCTCAATCCCTAACGGTTGACCATTAACGACAGCTCTTGAGAAATCAACTTTGAGGTAGTACTCTTCCTGAACTATTACTCTTATGGCTCTTCCCGGCATTCTATAGACCGCACCTTCCGGAGCTTGCCCATTCTTGATAACAGACTCCCAATCGCTCATCCTCATATCCCAGACGTCGTCTCCATCTCCATAGTTTGGTGGGTGGTCGTTGCTGGCTACTTCGTCTGGGTTGTACATCCAGCCTGCGAAGAAGCCTATGTAGTATGTTCCTGGACTGCTTGGTGCTGTTACATCTATGTTTATTGTGAATTGTTGAGTAGTTCTTATATCGTTTGTGACGACTCTTACTTTTCCATTGGCGACAGTACCCCTTTCCCAGCTTGTTACCCATATGACTGGTGTTATCCAACTTCCAGGCTGGACATTCTCAACAGTAAACGTGACTGTCCCCGTTATCTTTGAGCTTGGAGCAACTCTTAACTCGGGGTTACTTGTGGAGATTGTTTGACCGTTGAGTGTTGCGGAGTTAAGTTTAACTCCCAGGTAGTAGTTTTGTTGGGTTACTGTGAATACTCTGACGTCGTCGTAGTATACTTTCTTCCCAGGCCATCCGCTTACCAATGATATTGCATTGATTCTATTCGTATCTGATCTGCTTGTTGGTATGTTTTGTCCTTTAAGTTCGCCGTTAATCCAAACGCTGTACTTGTTCGATTGCCTGTCGAGAACTACTTTGATCTTATACCAAGTCCTCGGACTCCATGAACCTAGAACAACTCCATTTTCAGCTTTAATCTTACCATCACTGTGATCAAAGAGCACTGCACCATAGTATGCACCCCATGTTGCAGCTTCCTTGCAGAAGAAAGCTGGATGATCTTGATATCCACTACTTCTCTCATCTATTAGTATGGATAGCTCGTAGCCTATTATTGGGGAGTCTGTTGTGAATTTCCTCTGAACTACTGCCGACCAGCCTGTAGTTCCCCAGAGCTGTAGAGACTTCGTTGGAGAGTAGGAGTAGGATGTTGATATAACTTGATAACTCTTACCCATACCATCCCAAACAATCTCCCATCCACCAGCCGATGGGAAGGTGCCTACAGCATAAGCCTCAAAATTATCCCTGAAAATATCAGTTTCCTGCGCTTGTACCGGTAGTACGGAGGTAAAATTGGTAAGGAGCAAGCCAATGAAGAGTATGGCTATGGAGGTGTAGAGTTTGAGGTTTACTCTATTTACTTTTGATTGTAGAGGCATTTATGGAGGCCTCAGAAAATATGTTTAAAAAAGTTAAAATTTAAAGATTTTGCTGTATGTTAACTTTTCAGTAAAACTTTCTTGAGCAGGACTAGATCTATTGCATCAACTTTTCCATCATCATTCATATCAGCAGCTTGTCTCATTAGAGTGTAATCGGTATCATCAATTTTTCCATCATGGTTGAAGTCGACTGGTGGCTTTATTCCCAAAATAATCTTCTTCATAAGAACCAAATCAACTGCATCTATTGCACCATTGTTATCTAAATCTCCCTTATTAAGTGAAGTTGAAGTTATTGTAAAGGTACCATCACTGATATCGCTCCCTTTGTTACCTGCACTATCATATGCCTCTATTCTTATCAAGCAATTCGTGGATGGTGTACTGGGGATTTTCCATTGATAGCTTCCAGTATTTGGAAGGTTTGTTGCTATTGTAATCCAGCTTTTACCTCCATCAGTTGAGTAGGATATGTCTACCTTATTTACGCCAACATTGTCTGAAGCAGTCCATGTAATCGTACGGGTTTCGCCTACATTCCAAGTTTCGCCTCCATTGGGTGAGATGACTTTGACTGAC
Source organism: Candidatus Culexarchaeum yellowstonense (assembly GCF_024707025.1). Taxonomy (NCBI): domain Archaea; kingdom Thermoproteati; phylum Candidatus Culexarchaeota; class Candidatus Culexarchaeia; order Candidatus Culexarchaeles; family Candidatus Culexarchaeaceae; genus Candidatus Culexarchaeum; species Candidatus Culexarchaeum yellowstonense. The sequence goes on along the minus strand of NZ_JANGFQ010000044.1, from coordinate 5,574 downwards.
GGCGGAACAGTGTCAGTGGGTGAAGTAACTGTAAATGCTTTAACCCAACCGTACTGGTCTGTTCCTTCAAATACCGCTTTACCCATAATGTTGTAATAGTTCCCTTCCGATAAGACATAGAGGTAGTAGGTGCCGGGGTTCTTAGGGGTATACGTAAATAGGAAATTTTCTACACCACCATCATATGGGATTTTAATCGAGGGCGGAGCCATGGGGAAGTAAACTTCATAATCCCAAGGTTCAGCTTTGTCCCTATCCAAAATCAACTTAACCCTCGTTCCAATGTACTCGCATAAACGCTTTTGATTAGAAGGCTCAATATTCTTCACCTTAACGCTTATTTCAACAGATTCCCCAATGCTCACAATATCCTTGTTCACGTTCACATCAGTGATAACTTGAGTATGTCTATAGAAATCATATATTCCTGGAGATTTAACGGAAAGCTCCCCCCAATATTCTACGAACCCTAACCCCCCACTAGGCATCCTATCAACAAAAACAACATAATCCCCAGATGTAACGTCAAATTCCGCCGTCACATAACCCTCCCCACCTTTATATGAAACAATTCTCTCTAAGGACTTTGATAAATCAGAAGTGAAAACTAATACACGTATTGAACCACCATCTTTCGGTAGTGGGAGATTACCATAATTATGAATATTAACAATTAACTTTCCCACAGGCGGAAGTGTTACAGTAATTGTGCCTGAAATGTCTATACTCTTCGGCTCACCTTCTGTACAAGTAACCCTTATCAAATAGTTAAATGAGCCAGTTGTGCCTGCTGGAGGAGATGCGGTAACTGTAAACGTTTTCGAAGATCCTGCTGGAATATCGCCTAGGTTTGTTGGGCTTACCGTAATCCAATCTGGGCCAGAAACCTTAGTAACAGTTACACCCTTAACAGTTCCGATAAAAGCTGAGACTGTAAATATCTGGCTCTTAGACTTCCCAGCTTCAATTACGTCATCCCAAAGTATGGGATGAATTTCCATTAGTGATGGTTGTATTCCTGTATCAAGAATAATCATTTGGTGTGAGCTTAAAATATCGGACCCAATGGAAACAAGGAAAGTTAGCAAATCCATTGGACTAAACCAAGCACCACCTGTTAATTTCGCAACAATAAATTCGTATAATTTGTTTGTTGCGGTGTCAAGAATGTTTTCAGAAATTATTTCTGGTATTGATGAAAGCATAACAACGATCGAAGAAGTAACTGTAGGATTTTTTATCTTGAATACAACTGTTCCTTTCCATTCAAGCCATGCCACTTTTTGATCAGCTGTAAGCTTGAATACATACCATGTGCCGAGCTCTTCAGATGTCATATATGTTTTAACAAGTTCAATTTTACCAGCTATCGAATAACTTTCAATTAAAACGCTACTTGGAATAAATATGTAAAGGTATCGAGTTGGATTAAGTTTTGTTGGATAGAGAGGAGCGAGTACATAAGGAAAAGTATCGCTAAAGTCAATTAATAGCATATTTGAAACTTTAGGTTCAACTGAATAACGATAAACTTGAATAGGTAGGAAGCCCTTCACACTATATTGTCTACCTGACTTATCCTTGAAGTTAGAGAGAGAATGGCTGAGAGGCCCCATCCCTTCTATATACATCAGTGTAAGAGTCCGTTCTTCTGCTTGTGTTGAACCATCAATTGGTTTAGCAAATTTATCGTCAGAAATAAGATACGCTTTCCAAGAAAAGTAATATGTTCCGGCTTGTGCTATCCACTCGGCATGCACCGTACCAGTGGCGCCAGCCTTTGCGATTGAATTGCCAAAGAGTCTGTGCCATGTTGTAGCAGATATTATGTTACCGTCTGCATCTTTGACGTAAAACACTACTATAACGTCTTCAGTCAGATCATTTCTATAATCAAGCTTAAAGTATACTGCGTGTGGTGGTGGTTGTAGTGGAGGGAACCATACCTCAAAGCTGGCATGATCTGCTAGAAAACGACGTTCATGTACTGTAACTTTGCTCGGAGTAGTGCTTCCTATGTTGTTGTTTTCGTTTGATTCTTTAACTTCATTTGTGTAATCAATGAATACGGTTACGTAATATTCTCCTGGAGGGGCATCTTTGGGAATATAAACTTCATACTTGAATGTGCGTGATTCTCCAGCTTTAAGGGAGTGGCGTTCTCCAACACCCAAATTATAATTTGTTCCATACTCAGTTTTACCCAAGTATATTCCAGTATTGAATAAACTGGAATCGGCTGTCCCTTGATTCTTCTCAGTGAATTCAACTGTTATCTTTCCCCCAGCTTGCACCTCAGACTGATATACCTTCACGGAAGTTATCGTGAGGTCAGGTAGTATTACTTTAAACGTCGGGCCAGGTTTGTCTCCCCACCTATAGTCGTATATCTTATTCCAATCGTCCCAGTTTCTTAGGCTGGCATATATCTTGTATGTTCCCGAGGGGGCACCGGATGGTATGGTCCATTGGAATGAGTCTGATTTTTGTTGTCCAGGATCTAGCCAATATTCCTTATCTTGAATCGGGGAAGTTTTATGGGAATCATAAACGATTACACCATTTGGATCTTCTATATTAACGACCATGCGAAGGTGAAGCCTGACATTACCAGTATTCTTAATGGTGAATGGTATGCTAACGGTTTCGCTTATGGAATATTGAGTTTTGTCTGTGGTAATCGAAATAATTTGAGCGGCTTCGACTGGCATGGTGACTACCAATGTCACTTGAGTGTTTTTGCTTTTGCCTCCTCCAGTTCCAGTTATGGTTAGGGTGTAGGTGCCTGTTGGTGTGTTTGGGTTGGTGGTGATGGTGAGTGTGGATGTGAATGTGGGGTTGCCTGAGTTTGGATTGAAGTTTCCAGTAGACCCCGAGGGCAAACCTGAAACGCTGAGGCTGACTGGTTGTGTGCTTCCACTTGTGAGGGTGACTGTAATGGTGTAGGTGGTTGACTGTCCAGCTGTTATCGTTCTACTACTTGGAGAAGCGGAAACTGCGAAGTCGAATGCTTCAGCAGTTATCAAAGTCATAGAAGAGCTGCTAACTTCATATCCCATGTTTGTTACTTTATTCCCTTTTATTCTGAACCAAATACTATGAGAGCCAGGTCGAAGGAGATCTCGACCTACATCGAAGCTATACCAACCGATCTCAGTAACTTCTCCCAGCACCACTCCACTACCAAAGGGATTGCCCTCATCTAAGTCTAAGACCACTTGGAGTGGAGATTCACTGTAAGAATGCTTGGAACCCCATGGTGATGTGTAGGGAGACGGCCAAGCTATCCTATCATTTAAGAAAAACTTTACAACACCCTTTACCAGTTTCTCGTATTGGTTAGAGGTTATGGTAAAAGAGAATGCATGTCTATAATGTTTGCCTCCTGAGGCTATGAGCCATAACTGGTTTTCCATATTAGTGTTCTTATCCATCCATGCCTGGTATTCTACCTTTTCCCACCATTGGAATGGCCATATGCCCCTTTTATCTAGGTTAAAGACTTGAAGTTGAAGCTCATAAGTCTTACCTTGTTTCCCGCTAAGATCTCTATAATCAAAGAAAATAACATCATCGGAGGGAGAAGTATAATCAGTTGGTCCTTTAACTACAACTCCATCCTCCAAAAGTCGTACTCTAAATCCCTCATAATTATCTGAATCCCAATTCCCCCTCTTTCGGAACCGTGCTGCGACATCGTAAATTACGCTTATGCCTGAGGCATCGGCCCATTCAATCATGGTTGGTGGAAGATTGAAGGAGCTTCGCTCTATGGTAATCCACTCGCCATTATGTTCTCCCGTTATCTCCTTCCATCCACCAAGTTCTGGGTTGATATTATGGTAAATGAACCAACACACTTTACCAACGTAACTTTTACTTGCTATGATTTCTTCACTTGAAGAGGACGCTTCAACAACATTTGTAAAGTAACTTGGATTAAAGCTACTTAACAATGAAGTAAGCATTAGTGGCTTATCCTCTATACCAGCTAATGTTACCCCTATAAGTTGAAAGTGACTAAAAAGCATAGAGGTTGAGAGGAGGATTAGGAGGAAGGCGAGGAGCTTGTTTGATTTGGTGTAGGTTTGAAGCCGACTTTCTCTATATTGCTTTTGCAATGTTTTTCCACCTAAGCTTCTACTAATAAATATATTAAAAGGAAATGTTAATAAAGCTTTCTTTTATCAATAAGAAATTTATTATTGTTAACTGAGGGTGAAACGCCTATTTAAGAGGGTTGAGGTTATAATTGAAGAAACGTAGTGCCATTGTAAAGGAATTATGATAGGAGAGGAGCTTGTTAAGGTGTTTGTATAATATTGGGTGTTATAAAACTAGATGTGATGGTGTTGGCTGGATCTAACCTCCAATGATTTCGCATACTTTTATTGGCATTGTGAATTTTCGCCACAAAATTTAACATCATCAACTAAAAATATGTACAACTTTTTCAATTTCTTCTCTTCTATTGTTGCTTCTCTAACTTTTAGACTTGCACTATCACAAACATCCACAAAATCGCCTATAGCAAAGCTTGGAGCGGAAGCTGAAATTTTTAAAAGTTGAACTAGCTATTAACAATACTATTAGAAAAACATAGATTAAAAACAGGAATAGAATGAGTTATACGTGGAATGTATGGGTGCAGTCCTGGCACACGGTCAAATACTTCGGCGGTTGACCCAGGTTAACTATAACGCCCAGAAGAGCAGTGGAGAAGCTGAAGTAAGGGTTTATAGGAAGCCGAAAAAGATGTATTTAGAGAAGAGTAATTGATGTAAGCTTACTTCATAAACAATGTATGGAGGAATCGCTTTAGACAGATTACCCTTAAGCAATTTCTATTATTTACGAAAGTTGTATGTTTATTTTAATCTTCCATCAAAGTTTCTTAATAATGTACTCAGAATGTAGAATTCGCATCCTCCCTCTCACAAGTCTTTAAATTGGGTTTAAATAATATTTAAAAAGGACGTCTCACTTTTATTATTATTGAATTAATGGTTGAGTATGTCTAAATTACTCAAATTTATTTATGGAAGAAGAGTTATAGCTGCAGCATTACTTAGCATTGTTATCGTCTTGTTGGCGTTATAAGGATTGAGGGTTACATAGAGGAGCCTAGCGTTTTAAAGCATTATGTTGATGTTGTAAATCAAGCTATTTTCAATGATAGCATAAAGGCTGTTGTTGTGGTTATTGATTCTGGTGGAGGCTACGCAGATTATATTGAGAACATCTATCTTGACCTTATGATGCTTAAGGGAAGGAAACCTCTCGTCGCATCAATAATTTCAGCCCTTTCAGGAGGCTACTATATTGCCGTCGCCGCCAACTACATATTTGCACATCCAACATCCATGGTGGGAAACATAGGGGTAAAAGCCTCCATGCCACCAATACTAATACCCTCAGAAATCTACATAGAAACTGGTGCATATAAGTGGACTGGCTTCTCAACACTACTCTTCCCATTCAATTTAAGCAGAGCACTGGACAACTTCATCTCAGCCATTGAGAAGAATAGAGGCGATAAATTGAAGGTTCCACGAGACCATCTCAAGAAAGCAC
>NZ_JANGFQ010000043.1:0-12053 GCF_024707025.1 Candidatus Culexarchaeum yellowstonense | reverse complement strand
TCTATGAAGCCTACATCATCATGAACTCTAAGCTCCATCCACTTCAACCAAACCTTCTTATCAACCTTCTCAGCCAAATACCTTCCATTCTCATCTCTCAAGAAGTAGTTTACACCAAAAACCTTTGGTTTAACTTTGAGCTTCTCAGCAAACTTGAAGTGCAATTCGGTAAACTTACCCACAGATATGGAAATGAAATCCAGTATGGCGTAGGGGTTAAACTCCCTTTCACCAGCCTTACCGAGAACAGCAGTAGTCCTCTCAGACTCCAAAGCTGCACCCTTAGTTACAATTCCATGCTCCCAACTTAACCCCTCCTCCACGGGAACCCATGTATCTGAATCTCTACCACCAAAAATCATTCCACCAACTGGGACACCATCGGGATCCTCTATCCTTGGATCAAGATTCTTAAGATACTTTATGTGCGTTGTAAATCTAGCATTGGAATGTGATGGTGGAATTGGATTACCACGCTCATCAACCTTACCAGGCCACCATACACCAGCATAATTTAACCCAGCCATAGGTGAACCAATCTTACCATTCCACCAAACTTCGCCATTACCCATCAACAAGATATTGGAGAATATGACTTCAGAATCTGGAGATGTGAGTATCTCATATATTTCAGGATCATCTTTCGGATTAATACCATCAATTATCCCAAACATTCCAACTTCAGGATTTATGGCTCTAGGAATTCCATTAACCTCCCTTATAATGGCTAAATCATCACCCACAACTGTATCAGCCATCAATGCAGTGGAAGTTTTACCACAACCAGCGGGAAATGCTCCAGTAAAGTAGGTTATCCTATCCCCTGGCCCCTTAACGCCGGCGATGAACATGTGTTCGGAAAGCCAACCCTCCAAATACCCCCTATAAACAGTCAATCTTAAGGCAAGCTTCTTTAAACCCACAGTATTACCTGCATACTGGGTATTTGTGCTATAAACGGTGTCATCAGCAAGGTCTATGTAAATCCTCCTCTTATCCAAATTCTTACTCCAACCATACTCATTCCTCTCACCAGCAGAATGTAGGAAACGCATATACCTTATATCAGACCCCCTCTCAACAAAATCATCATAACCAATCCTATACAATATGTTCTCACTATGCATAACGTAAGCTGAATCAGTAACTTGAACAGCATAAAGTGATAATGGAGAATTCTTTGGACCTAAACGGAAGAATCCCACAAAAGCCTCCTTACCTACCATAATCCCCTTCAAAACATTCTTAATCTCATTCAAACCATCAATCCTCCCCTTGGTATTCAGTAATGGAATTCCACTAGCCCCCTCCACAAGAATCCTAGTATTCTCCCTATCCCTAGCAAGATCCTTAATTCCATCAAAATGTATGGTTTGCAGTGGATACTTAGTTGGAATTTCTTCACCACGCTCAAGGGATACACGTCTAATATATTCAATATCATCTTGAGAACCAATATTCACATATATGGAGGATGGTTGGCAAACCAAAATTATATCAGCAATCCACCTATGAAGTTCAGGATCCTTAATCTTCATAAGCCTATCAAAATGTTCAGGCTTCATCTTTGAACGTAAAACTGACTCCACATCATAATCTTCGCCCAAAAGCCTTTCACGTCTACTCATGTTTGAAAATATAACATGATAAGATAAAAGCTTAACGAAACATATACAAAAATCTTTGAGTAATCATTTTTCAGCCACAAAAATTTTCGCCCTCAAATCTCCATGCAACGTATACCTTTCATGGACAATACTGAAATTGGCGTTCAATAGAGCTTTACGCATAACCCCCTCCTTCAAAGTTATAACCACAAGCCTACCACCACTATTCATACACTTATAAGCTTCAGATGCAAACATGAAATACAATTTCCTAATACCAATTCTAGGCTCCATCCTAATACCATATGGCGGATTAGTCACAATCCTATCAACATTACTAATATAATTGGATAGCTTAGTGCAATCCCCCTTAGAAAGATTTATGAGACTGAGAACACCGGCAGCTTCAGCATTAGCCTTAGCCCCCTCAAGGAAGCGCTCATTGATATCGAACCCATAAAGTTTAAGTTTAGAACCCATATACAATGCAGCTTCAATAAGTATAGTTCCACCACCAACCATTGGATCAACAAAAACATTACCTTCCAATGGATTTGAAAGTCTAACCATACCATAAGCAATAGTAGGTCTTAAAGCTGCAGGATGATCAAAAACTCTATAGTGACGTTTATGGAGAGACTCCCTACTAATGGAAATACATACAACACATTTATCATGAATAACATCAACAATAACCTCCACATCGAAATTCTCCAAATCAACCCTATTCCTATACTTATCCACTATAGCTTGACCAGCAACCCTCTGAACATCTATGGAAGTATACTCATGAACCCCCATCCTCTCACTAGTAACCCTAAAACTGGCAGTTTTAGGTAAAAACTCACTCAAATCCAATGAGTAAACGCCATCATAAATCTCCTTCAAACCATCCTTAGAACTGGAAACTGTAAATGCTGAAATATATCTCCTAACATGATGAATGGATTTCATATTTAGAAGATCATTAATATTCGAACTCTGCATATCCACCAAAACCCTACCTTGAATGTTAAATGGTTTCAAAACAACATTAACAAAACCAAACTTCTCTTTCAACTCAAGCTCCACAATATCCTCCAAACCTGGCGGACAAGTCAACATAAACCACATCAAAATCCCATCCCATAAGAATATGAAACAAACTTTTAGGAGAATATGTTTAAAGATGGAGACACTTCATTAAAAGGGAAGCATCAATTACTATCACGATCTCCCCTCACATACCTAGTTATTGACCCCTCGGCATTCTAGGCAACTTTTGAATTAAAGCCTCAAGCTCTTCAAAAACTCTTCTTTGCTCCATCTCATTAACCCTTCTTTCAATGGAATCCCTTATTTCTTCACTCAAGTCAACAATCCCCCTAGCAATCCCATTTCCCTTTTCAAATAATCGGGTATACGGATAAACATAATAGCCATCATAATACGGTAATGAATCACATCAATATAAACATGACACTACAAACTTACATAATCGGTGGAGCAAAATTTAAATCAAGTATGTCACACATTATTCTTCAACGATCTTTTCCGATCTCTCCTTAACCTTCTTAATCTTCTTTGAGACTTCGCTTGGTAAGGCTACATCTTCAACTCTCTCACCAGCTCTACCAATAATTTTAAGTCCAACATTCGGCTCAATACTTATTTCATGGAGGTATAATGAGTGCTGTGTCTGCCTCATCTTCTCTATTATAACATACCTCTTTAGCTGACCTCCACGTATGAATCGCCTAAACCTTATGATCCCATCAGCCACATGCTCTAAACCCCAACCAAAAGCCTCAGACGTAGTTATAGCGTATTGTGAAGTTGCGAAGATCGTGAAATCCCACTTATACAAAACCTTCTTAACATAATATGAGTACTTCCTAGCCATTGCAGGTTTATCAAGCCAGAAGGCACTCATGGAGTCAATGACAAGTCTAGCTCTACCATAACCCAGAGACTTCTTAGCTTCCAAAACCTTATTCACCATATCATCAACTGTGAGGGAATTTAAACTCCACTGATCCTCCCTACCCATCAATGCATCAATTATTATCAGCTTCCCCCCATCAACATACTTGGAGAATTTAAATCCAAACTGCTCAGCCTGTCTAATGATAGACTCCCTAGACTCCTCAGTTGTAACGTAAATGCATTTATCACCATCCAAAACGCCACGATTAATGAAATGTATGCAGAGAATTGTTTTACCAGTCCCAGGTTCACCAGTAACTGCAACGAAAAACCCTCTAGGAATTCCACCCTCCAAAATTTCATCCAACCCATCAATACCAGTAGATAACCTTTCAATCATCAAAATAACCATAAACAACTATACACATAAAACTTCCCCTAAATGAGGTTTATGTGAAAGGAATTGATGCAATACGATGATCCAGCAATGCGGTGAATGCATTTGTAAAGTGGGTACTTTTATTTATACCCAGAATATAGTGGTATACATGATACTAACTAGGGAAGAGGAAGCTATGCTTAATGGTGAATTGGGGGAAGGCGTGCGTAGAGCTATGGAGATAATAGTGGCTTTGGGGAAGATTTATAATGCGGAGGAGTTGGTTAAAGTTGAAAGCGCACATATTTCTGGTGTAAGTTACAAGAATTTAGGGGATGAGGGACTTGAATTCCTAGAGGAGTTCGCAAGCATGGGAGTTAAAACTATGGTTGAAGCAACATTAAATCCAGCTGGAATGGATATGGAGTTATGGGAGGAACTCGGATTTAGCAGGGAATTTGCGGAGAAGCAGATTAGGATAGTTAAAGCATATGAAAAGATGGGCGTGAAAACCACATGTACATGTACACCATACCTAGTGGGGAATAAACCGAAATTTGGACAACATGTAGCATGGGGGGAATCATCAGCAATAATATATGCAAATTCGATTCTAGGCGCAAGAACCAACAGGGAAAGTGGAATTTCAGCATTAGCCTCAGCAATAACTGGTAGAACTGCAAAATACGGGTTACATCTAGATGAAAATAGACTTGCAGACTATGTTATAAAAGTTAAATGCAATGTGAAGGGGATCTCAGATTTTGGAGCACTAGGATACCTAATTGGGAAAATGGTTGGAAATAAAGTTCCATACATTACTGGTATAGAAACTGCAGATTTAGATGAACTCAAATCACTTGGAGCATCGATGGCTGCAAGTGGAGCTGTAGGGTTATTCCACATGGAAAACGTAACCCCAGAAGCAAAAATTAAAAGGGTTGTTAAGGATGGCGCTGAAGAAATTGAAATTGAAGATTTAAGGGAAGCCTATGAAACCTTAAACCATGATGTTAGGGAGATAGATGTGGTTAGCATTGGATGCCCACATGCCTCAATAGATGAAATAGGGAAGGTAGCAAATATGATTAAAGGTAGGAAGATTAAATCGCAATTATGGATAACAACATCAAGAAAAGTGTATGATGAAGCTAAAAGAAGGGGATTGCTGGATATAATAAATGAAGCTGGAGGAAAGGTTATAAGGGATACATGCATGGTTGTCGCCCCAATAGAGGAATTGGGATTCAAAACATTAGCCACAAACAGTGCAAAAATGGCCACATTAGCACCACTACACTCAAAAGTGAAAGTTAGATTTGGAAGCTTAGAAGACTGCATTAAAGCAGCAATAAGTGGTGTTTGGAATGATAATTAAGGGGAGAGTTATAAAGGAGGGGGAAGCAGAGGGGGAAGCACTAGTATCAATGGAGCCAATAGCATTTCTGGGAGGCATAGACCCAAAGACGGGGATAGTGATAGAAAGGGGACATCCACTTGAAGGGAAATCCATAAAGGGGAAGATACTAGTATTCCCACATGGAAAGGGGTCCACCGTTGGAACATACATAATTTATAGAATGAAGAAACTAAACACAGCGCCAGCAGCAATAATAAATGAGTACTGTGAACCAATAGTGGCTGTAGGTGCAATAATAGCAAACATACCATGCGTAGACATGGTGGATATAAGTAAGATGAAAAGTGGAGATTTTGTTAGAGTGAAGGGGGACACTATATACGTGAATGAATAAAAAAATGGGGGTTATTTAACTCTTAGATTTAACTACCTCTTCAAGATTCTTCAACATCTCATATATGTCTTTGAACTCTATGTACCCCATGTTACCAATTCTGAAAGTCTTACCCCTAACCTTACCATAACCACGAGCCAACTCAAACCCCCTAGCCCTCATAGCCTCATAAACTTCATCTCCACTCATACCCTTAGGAGCATTAATGCAACTGACTGTTGGACTTTCAAACCCCTTCCTCGGGAATAACGTTAAACCAATCTTCTCAACACCCTCACGTATAATCCTATTCCTCTCCCTATAAAGCTCAAAATACTTATACTTACCACCCCACTCATCCCTTATCATCCTAAGAATCCTCCTCAAACCAAGCATTTGAGGTATTGGTGGAGTTGTTGGTACATTGAATTCCTCATTATACTTCTTATATAATATGAAGTCGAAGTACCAACCCTTATTACGCATATTAGCAGATTTCTTCAAAGCCTCTGCACTAACACTGGCAACGGCTAATCCAGGGGGGATGCCGAAACACTTCTGTGAACTCGTAAAGCATACATCTATACCCCACTTATCAACCTTAATATCCACACCACCCATGGAGCTTACAGCATCAACAAACAACAACTTACCATGAGACTTAACTACACTGGCAAGCTTCTCCAATGGATTAATCAACCCAACACTAGTCTCATTATGGGTTATAGCTACAGCTTCAACATCTGGATTCCTCCTCAAGTAATCATCCAATACATCGGGCATGGTTGGCTCTCCAAGCTGAGTCTCTAAAACCACAACCTCCTTACCATTGGCTCTAGCAACCTCAACATACCTCTCACCAAAACTCCCATTAACACATATGAGCATCTTCCTCTCCACACAATTCCTAACGGAAGCCTCCATAAAACCAGTTCCAGAACTTGGGAAGAAGAAGATCTCACCCTCAGTTTCGAGAAACTCTTTAAGTAGGAATGTTAAGTCTTTATGCAAGTCGATGTAATCCTTACTCCTATGACTAAACATCTGCCTACCCATCTCCTCCAAAACTTGAGGATAACATGCCACAGGCCCAACTGTAAACAACTTCAATTGCAAATGAATCACCATTAAAAGATACATTGAATAGGAGTATATAACAGTTAATGTTCCCATGTAAAGAACAATAAATGTTAAATTTACAATCAACAAAACAACTCTATAGGAGGGTTGGATATGGTGATTGGTGTAGAGAAGAAGATAGTTTACTTCAACGAGCCTGGACCTCAAAACACCGATGAAACATTGAGATTGGCAAAGGAACGTGCAGATGAACTTGGAATAAAAACAATAGTTGTAGCCAGTAGTACTGGTGAAACTGGCGTGAAGGCTTCAGAAATATTTAAGGGGTACAATCTAATAGTGGTTAGCCACGTGGCATGGTTTAAAGGCCCAAATGTAGAGGAATTCTTAAGTGAGAATAGGGAGAAGATATTGAGGAATGGTGGCAAAATAGTGACAGCAACCCATGCATTTGGGGGTATAGGTAGAGCTATTAGGAGGAAGTTTAACACCATGCAGATCGATGAAGTAATAGCAAATGTACTCAGACTTTTCGGGCAGGGAATGAAGGTTGCATGTGAAATAGCCTGCATGGCTGTAGATTCAGGATACGTTAAACCAGGTGAAGAAATAATAAGCATTGCAGGTACAGGTAGAGGTGCAGATACAGCAATAGTCATAAAAGCTGCAAACACACATGACTTCTTCGAAACAAAAATATTGGAGATAATATGTAAACCATTGAAAACATAGTGAAGGGTTTTTATCACCCCCTATATTTTTAATACACGCTTAATATTTTCACCCAATATAAGCCGCTTAAATGAATCATCCAAGCCAGTAAGCTCAATAGTCCTCAATTCCAATTTCACATGTCCAAAGGGCATTTGAGAACTGAAAACAAGCCTACTTGGATCCATAGTTTCAGGTAAACGTTTAAGGAAGTAGTCAACACCCATATGTCCACCCCTCAAAGGGTAAGTTTCAAGGAAGAGGTTTTTAAGATTCTGCGCCATTGGAGACCTAGTGGATAGTATTGCAGCTAAAGATGATTGACCAGTAATGAACTTCACATTCTGATTCATGTATGATAAGAAGACCACACCCTCCTGTGAATAAAACTGCGATTGAGAACTCTTAATGTATAATGGGACATCAAGCTCCCCAGCCAATGATATCACAGATTTAACAATTGGAGAAGTTATCGAGAAAGATTCATTTTGAGGATCAATGTATATGGCTTTGAAACCCCACTCCACAATAGCTCTCCTAGCCTTATCAATTTCTGAAACTCCAAACCATGGGTTTAAACGGTAAACTCCAATCAACCTATCATACTTCCTAGTAGCCTCATAAACATACTTATTCCCAGAATCATAGTATGGTCCAGGTGGAGGGGCAACTACCACCGCCATATCAACACCATTCTCATCCATAACCTTCAATAAATCTTCAGCTAGGAACTTCCCCCTCCTAAAGTATATGCTTTCACCAATGAATACATGTGCATCTATAACCACCATCATAACCCCCTCCTCTTCCTAATATCATCTAAAATTCGCTTAATATTCAATCCAAGAATGAGTTCACGATCCCTATCAGATATATCTGCAAGTTTAATCTTCAAAGTTTCAAGTTCAATACACCCTTGAGGGAAATCAGAAGCATACAAAACCTTCTCAGGGCCAGCGAGATCCACAGCCTTCTCAATAGCCTCTAAACTATGACATAAAGCTGTATCCACAAAAACATTATCAAACCATCTAGCCACAAGTATAGCATCCATATAGAAGGATTTACCCAAATGGCCCAAGATGATTGGAACTTCTGGGAAGTGCTCAGCCAAATACCCAACACTAGTGGGATGGGAATAATCGGCTTCACCAGTATGTAGCAATAGTAGGCCACCATACTCTCTAAGCTTCTCCATTATTGGGAATATTAATATGCGATTATCTGGGGAAACAGCCTCATTCCTCAAATGAATCTTTATACCCCAAAAACCATTCTTCAAAGCCCACTCAGCCTCTTCAATAGCCCTCCCCCTAAGATGGGGGTTAACCCTTGCAACGCAATAAAACCTATCAGGATACTTCCTCTGAACATCAAGTAGGAAGAGATTTGCCTCCCTATAACTCCTATCAGCAGATATTGAAGAGTATGGTGGTGTCGTCACCATGGCATCCATACCAATCGAATCCATAAGCTTAATTCTCTCCTCAGGAGTTACTGGAGGTAGATCTTTACCTGGAGGACCAAAATGTGTATGGGCATCAATATAAACCACAATTAAACACCCCTCAAAGCCTTAAATGCCTTATCTTCAGAAACACTTGTCTTCTCGAGATTGAATGTCTTAAAAGCATCAACAAATTTGCAAAGCCAATCCACAAGTAAATCCATGAGCCTCCTACCCAAATCCAAATTAACCTTAGAGAAATCCCTCACATCTGGAATTACGCTTGGAAGAGCTTCAGTCATGGAACCCGTATCAGAAACATCTGAAGTGTTTAAAGCCAACCTCACCAATCCACCCATAAATCTAGCTGAACTTAAACTCTCAAGCTTAATTTCATCATGAACTTGCTTAGTTGAGGAGAGTATTGCATTCTCAAGATGAACAGATTCAGGTCTTAAGGCAAGCATTAAAGCCGTTTCAGCATATCCAGCATGGGTCTGTGCAGGCTGACCTTCAACAGTTAAACCCATACCTGCAAGGACATCCCACCACTGGCAAACAACACAAATCATATTAAATTTAGTTCTAGCCTCCCTACAAGCTTCAAGCAAAGCATTTAAATTACCACCATGCCCATTAATGAAAAGAACTTTCGAAACACCATGCCTATGCAGAGACTCCAAAACATCCATAATAACAGACTTAAAGGTATTAAAGGATAATGTTATGGTTCCAGGGAAATCCATATGATGCACAGCAACACCATAAGGTAAAACTGGCAACACTGGTATACCCTTAATCTCACCAACACGTTTAGCAAGCTCCCATGCAATAATCCAATCAGTACCCAAACCCAAATGTAAACCATGTTGCTCAGTGGAACCCACTGGAACTATAACCATACTGGAGGAGGGTAGCTTCCTACCAGCCTCCACCCAACTCATATTCGAAAGTTCGAAAGACAACTTAGATCTCACCATTAAATATTGATATAACGATTGAGTATTTAACAATACCCATACAAAAACAGAATGACTTAAATTTAGATACAAGCAAACTAAACAATGAGCAGATATGAAGAATATAAATCAAATCCTAAAAGAAGAGTACTCAATACAGGAATTAATGGAGTTTGTCACCAGATTAAGCCAATACCATAGGATACAAGGTAGTGATGGGATTGAAGAAGCTGGAGAATACATAAAGGAAACTTTGATGGGGAGAAGTGGATGGAATGTGGAATTGAAGAAGTATAGTTATAGCGTTCAACATGGATCCTTCGATCCAGTGGTCGGCTGGAGCGTTAAAGGGGGAGAACTAAGACTAGTAAAGCCAAGGGAAGAATTACTACACACATACAAGAATTCAAGAACACACATTGCAGCCCACAGTCCAGGAGGAGTTGTTGAAGGGGAAGTGGTGCATGTTGGGAATGGAACATCCATTGAAAACTATGAGAAGATGAATGTAAGTGGAAAGATTGTACTCGCATATGGCTATGGAAACATAGTTTACAAGAATGCCTTAATGAAGGGAGCTATGGGAGTTCTAATATATAGGAGGAGTGGAACAGAAGATTCAGTTCCATACATGGGATTATTCCTAACACCAGAAGAAGCAAAGGAAGCAAAAATACCTGCAGTAACAGTATCCAGAAGCACAGCCAACAAACTAATACAACTAATTGAGAGGGGGGAGAAACCCATAGTTAGAATAAGTGTTGATGCAAAATATAGAGTTGAAGCATCAATACCAGTAGTCACAATGAAAATTGGAAATTTGGAAAGCGAAATCCATTTAACAGCACACTACTGCCACCCAGCTGGAACAGTGAACGATAATGTCAGTGGATCAGCAGCATTAATGGAGCTAGCTCTAAGCTTCACAAGACTCATAGAAAAGAAGATTTTGGAAGAGCCAGACAAACATGCAATAAGATTCATATGGATACCAGAATACGCAGGTTCACTGGCATACATGTTAAATGAAAAGCCGAAAGCAGTTTTCAACATAAACTTAGATATGATTGGAGAAAGGCAAGAATTAACAGGATCAACAATAAACTTCGTAAAATCACCACCAAAAATCTACCACCCATACGAAGCCATAACATACTACACATTCAAAAGAAACCTATCACTAAGTGAAGAGATAGGGTCACCTAGAAGCGCACTATCATATAGATTCGACCTAACACCATACCAATCCGGAAGCGACCACGACGTATACATCCAACTATGGATACCAGCAATAATGATACTACAATGGCCTGACAAATACTACCACAGCGACCAAGATACAATAGACAAATTCGACCCTACACTGGCGAAAATAATAGCCGTAGCAGCAGGGGAATCAGCATACAAAATATCTAGGAAGGAATTTGAAGAAGAAGTTAAAATGTATGCAAAAACATACTTCCACGAATACATTGCAAACGAACTACAATACACAAACATGGAAAACTTGAATGAAAGATATAGATACCTAATAAACGTTATAGGTGAAAAGACACTACAAGTAACTGAAGACGAGTACATAAAGGCATTAATGGAGAAAGCTGAAAAACAAGAATACGTTGAAGAAGGGGAGAAGTACATATACAGGGGACCCATAGGAAACCTATCGGAAAGAGCCATATACAGAGCTATTGGATGGAAGAAGTACATTGAAATGGAGAAGACTGCTGAGAAAACACCAATAATGTCCAGAATAATAGGCGTAATGATACCATTATACATGAGGAAACCCATGAGCATAAATGAACTTCAAAGAACAATACTAATGGAATTTGGAGTTAAAGTTGAAAGGGAAGTACTAGAGAAGGCTGTGGAAATACTAATTGAAGCAAAAATCCTAGAAAAAGTATAGGGTTAAATTTGGAATAAATCATAATTTTATTTTAAAATTTTTGAAGCAATGGATTCTTCAACATATACTCCAAGTATCCTACCGAAATACAGTGTATGATAATTCCCAGATGGATAAATGCTCTCCTCAATAGACTTCTCCAAACTACCAGGAGTAACATCAACTTTAAATGAAACCTTACATTCATAGTGAATTGGGCATTGAGCTATATATGGCACTGAAACCTTATAGCTGGGCATAGCTGTAAGGCCAAGTTCCTTAAACTTATCATGATCCCTACCAGAATAAGTTCCACAATACTCCAAAACCTTATCCATACC
>NZ_JANGFQ010000042.1:0-12310 GCF_024707025.1 Candidatus Culexarchaeum yellowstonense | reverse complement strand
AGAACCCTTTATCTTCGTATGCTCTGACAGAGATCTATGCAAAGCAGCTGAGAAGGAAGGAATGAATTTCATTGATCCAGAGGAAAAAGATGCTTTAGAGAAATTAAGTAAATTCATTAGGCTAAAACTGTAGTGATTTTTTCTAACATATTGGAATTATTTAGGCTAAAATTTCGGGAAAGCATAATTTGATGTGGGTTGTTATATAATACATTAAAATATAATATTTTAGTGGTGTTTTGTGTGTTGAATTTGGTTTTTGATGAGGTTCATAGGTTGCATTCAGATCCTAGTGGTAGGCATCCTGAGCATCCTAGGAGGGTTGATGATGCATTTAATGTTTTAAAGGCTTCTGAAGCTTGGAGTGGTATTAGGGTTCATGGGACTTTTGAGGGTGAGTTTGAGAAGTTGAAGTTGATTCATTCGAAGCATTATATATCCCTTATTGAGGAGGAGTGTGGGAGGGGGTTTCACTATATAGATTCAGATACGTATGTTACTGGGAAAACTTTTCAAGTTGCATCTAGGTTTATTTCCACATCATATTATGCTTCAATTAAATCCTTAGAGTCTGGTGAGCCTTGGCTTATTATGCCTAGACCTCCAGGTCATCATGCTGGTAGGGATGGTTGGGCTATGGGTGCTCCAACCCTTGGATTCTGCATATTCAACAATTCCGCTGCAGCTGCCCATGCCATGCTTGATTCTGGATTGAGAGTATTGATACTGGATTTTGATGCTCATCATGGTAATGGAACTCAAGACATTTTTTGGAGGGAACCTAAAGTTTTGCATGTGGATCTTCATCAAGAGGGGATTTACCCTGGAACTGGAAGTGTTTGGGATGTTGGTGGCATTGGTGCTGAGGGATCTAAAATAAATATACCACTACCAGCATTCACTGGTGACCCTGAATACTTATGGTTGCTTGACAATGTGGTTAAACCTTTAATTGAAGTTTTTAAGCCTGAGGGGGTTGTGGTTTCAGCTGGATTCGATTCCCATGTGGGTGATCCATTAACAATGTTGGAAGCCACTGAAATCACATATTCCACAATAGCTTCCATGATCATGGGTTTAATGCATTCTGGGATGGTTAAATCCTTTGTAACCGTCCTCGAGGGGGGTTATGGTGAAGGTTTAAATATGGGTTTAAAGGCTTATGTTGAATCTATAATTGGCATTAAAGTTCTAAAACCTGAGGTTAAGCTTAAACCTCCTAGGGGGAGGGTTGTTGAAGAGCTTAATAGGGTTTTAAGGGATTATTGGGGGTTAAGTATACTTTGATTTGTCGAGTATTCTTTATTGATGTTTATTTTTCTAAAAATTTGATTTGAATTTTGTGGGTGAGGGTTGGTTTTGCGAGTTTTATCTCCCTATTCCTTTTGTAGTGCTTTTATTATTTCTTGGCAGAAGTATGGTAGGTCTGAGGGTATTCTTGAGGTTATCATGTTTCCATCTACAACTACGGGTTCATTTAGGTATTCTGCTCCAGCATTTATTACATCGTCTTTGATGGCTGATACGCAGGTTATGCGTTTACCTTTTAGGAGTCCTGCTGATATTAGTATTTGTGGTCCATGGCATATGGCTGCTACTATCCCTCTTGCGGCGATATTCTTAACGAAGTCAAGTACCTCCTTATATCTCCTAAGTGTGTCAGGCGCCCATCCTCCAGGTATTACTACGCAATCAAATTCTTCAGGTTTAGCTTCAGCAAACGTTAAATCTGGTTTTACTGTTAATCCATGTTTACCTTTAACTGGATCTTTTGTGAGTGCTATAACTTTCACATCGAATCCTGCTTCCTTAAGCCTTAATAATGGGTAGTGTAATTCTAGGTCTTCGTATTCTGGTCCAGCTAGGATGGCTACTCTCTTAACTTTATGCGAGATATAAATCACCTCTATTCTCCCTTTGTTGGATGCATGATTTAAGGTTTATGGTTAAATGTTTGTTGCATATTAACTATTATTGGTGTGTTTTGTTGTTTGGGGTTAGGGGCATAATTGTAACCATGGATGAATATTCAAGGGTTTTTTGGGATGGTGTGGTGGTGGTTGATTCTGATAGTGGCGTTATAGTTGATGTTGGAGATTTAGGTTTAATTAGGGATTATGGTGTTGAGGTTGTTTATGGTGATTCTAGGAGTATTGTTATGCCTGGACTCATAAATACCCATACCCATTCACCCATGTCCATTTTTAGGGGGTTTGTTTCAGGGGTTTCTGGGTTTGATTGGCTTAGGAGGGTTTGGGATATTGAAGCTCAACTTAAACCTAGGCATGTTTATGTTGGGGCTTTACTCTCAATAATTTCAATGATAAGGTCTGGTACAACGGCCTTCGCCGACCATTACTTCTATGCTGAAGAGATTGCTAAAGCTGTTGTGGAGACTGGTGTTAGGGCTGTTTTAGCTAAAACAGTTATAGATCTACATGAGGGGCCTCCTAAGCATAGCCTAAAAGAATCATTATCTTTTGCTAAGAAATACTTCAATTTCAGTGATTCTTTATCCACGATGATTGGGGTTCATTCGTTGTATTCATGTAGTATTGAGACTTTGAGGGAAGCTGTATCTATATCCATGGATACTGGCATACCAATACATATGCATTTATCTGAATCTAGGGATGAAGTTAAGTTTGTTAAGGAGTCTTATGGTGTTACGCCAATAAAGTTGGCTGATGACCTCGGCATTCTAGGAGCAAAACACCTTCTAGCCCACGTCTCCTATGTTGTGGATGAATATGAGTTGAATCTCCTTGGTAGGGTTAAGGCTAGAATTGCATATGCCCCCTTCACTAAGATGCGTGGTGGACAAGCCATTGCTCCCATAATGGATTTGATGGTTAGAGGGGCATCCATATCCCTAGCTACAGATGGACCTTTGAGTTGTGGTGATTTAGATATGTTTAGGGAGATGAAGTTCATGTTGGCAGCACAGAATTTGAAGTATGGTAGTGCATCTGCATTGAAACCCATTGATGTAATTAAAGCTTCAACTGTTGATGCAGCCATGAATTTAGGTTTCAAGAATCTTGGATTCATAGGTAAAGGTGCAAAGGCTGATCTCATAGTTTTAAATGCTTGGAAATCTAAGGTTATCCCCATAAAAGACGTATACTACACGATCCTATACTGTCTAAATGGTGGTGATGTGGATACCGTAATCATAAATGGTAAACCCATAATGGTTAATGGGGTTATTAGGGTGGTGGATGAGGAGAAGACTATTGAGGAAGCTGTAAAGGTTGCTGGAGAGTTGGAGGATTTAACCATTAACCCTCAATAACCCACCTAAACCCCCTCATACTCCAATTTACAATTGGCTATCATTAATTGCCCCAGAGCTACTCCACCATCTCCAGGCGGCATTTTCCTTGGGAGGCGGATTTCTAAACCCTCTTCCTTTAATACCTCCTTAATCCCCCTAATTATATGGGTGTTTACTGCAGCCCCACCACTTGCCAATACTGTTTGCTTGATATTCCTAGCCCCCCTAATCGCTTTTAAGGTTATGATTCCAAGAGCTCTCCCAAGGTTTACCAGCACGGTCTTTGCAAGATCCCTCACATCATACCCTGATTCCAATCCATTTATAACCCATTTTAATAGGTCTGTGGTGTCCACTCTTAATATGCCATCCACATCGATTATTCTTGGTTTGTATGGTATTTCCCTCCCCCAATCTGCTATTGATTCAAGTTTCATTGGCGGTTCCCCCTCATATGTTCTTAATGTGCATGCGCCGAGTATTGCTGAGAGGGCATCTAGGGTTCTCCCCATACTTGTAACCAATGCCCCCCTCCCACTTTTCGCCATCATGTAAGTCATGTTTGCCTCTTTAACTCCATGTGGTAGTGTATTCATTAACCCCCTTTCCTCAAGTATATTATTGACTTCATCCCAGCTGTATCCTGCCGATGCCATTAAGCTTATCAATGGTTTAACTGGGTATGTTGCTGCTGTGTCTCCTCCTGGTAGGTGGAATGGTTTTAGACTTCCAATCCTCCTATAAGATGTGTATGTTGCCAATAGTACTTCTCCACCCCATATTCCACCATCATCCCCATACCCAGTTCCATCAATAGCTATAGCTACAACCGTATCTTCAACTTTAAATCCATATTCAGCCATAATTGAAGCGCTATGTGCATGGTGATGCTGCACCTCAATTAATTTGGCGTTAAATCTCTTTGACATATTTTCAGCTAGCTTCCTATTACTGTATAGTGGGTGCATGTCCATGGCAATTATCTCCGGGTTTAAGTGGTATGTTTCTATTAACCATGACAATTCAGCGTCGAGTTCTTCAAGTTGAGCTGCTTCATCTATATCGCCAATATATTGTGTCACTATCACTTTATCTTCAAATCCAACAGCTCCAGCAGTTTGTAGTTCAGCTCCCACGGCTATGGAATCCCTCAATTCAATTCCAGTTTCAATCCATTCAGGCGCATACCCCCTCCCCCTCCTAAGGAATGTTGGTTCACCATCTGTGAATCTAATTACACTATCATCAACTCTATGAACTATCTCCCTATCATGATCAATTATGTAATCCACTATCCCCCTAAGTCCTTTAAGTGCTTGTTTAAGATTCCTACACATGGGCTTCCCACGTGGATTCCCACTGGTCATTATTAGGAAGCCATCTGGAATCCCCCTTAATAGTAAGTGTTGGAATGCCGTGTATGGTAGCATAACTCCAATGGTATTCAATCCTGGAGCCACAAGTTCAGAGACTTTAGCTCCACCCCTCCTAGGCATGATGACTATTGGTCTCTGAGGAGATTCCAGCAATTCCCTAGCCCCCTCAGGTGGAATTGCAATTTCTTCAACTACACCGTAATTTCTGGCCATGAGTGCGAAGGGTTGCATCGGCCTCCTCTTCCTAAACCTCAATTCAGCAACTACATCATCTCTCGAAGCTAGGCATGCTATGTGGTATCCTCCAACCCCCTTAACCGCCAATATACCTCCACCAAGTATCCTTTCAACAGCAAAATCAAGTGGATCTTCAACCTTAACCTCCAATCCATCCATATCATATACATGTGTTTTTGGTCCACATTTTGGGCAACTTATACCTTGACCGTGAAATCTCCTAATATTATTTGGATTTGAGTAGTCGTATGAGCATTCATTGCAGAATTTGAAGACACGCATACTTGTATTCTCCCTATCGTATGGTATCTTATACATCATTGAGAATCTAGGTCCACACCATGCACAACTATTCCAATGATAATTGTGGAATCTTGTATTATCATTTAAAACCTCTTCAACGCAGTATTCGCATATGGCTATGTCTGGTGGAATCATACTCCTAACAGTAGCCTTCCTCATACTCTCCCTAATCTCAAATCTATCAAACCCAATGGGCTCAACATCCTCAACAATGACTTTAAGGATCTTTGCTTGTGGAGGCTTCTCCAAATTCATCCTCTTCATAAAATCTTCGATTTTCTCACCTTCAATGTGGATTTCAACTTCACTACCACCAAGATTGACGACATACCCCTTAAGGTTTAGGCTTGTGGCAAGCCTATATATGAATGGTCTAAATCCAACCCCCTGAACTACACCCACAACCCTAATCCTCAAAGCTTTAACCATAAATTCACCAATGCAGTACCCATGAAAGCCATTAACAGATAGAATGTAAATTTAAGCTTAATAATGTTATTGATGAAGAGTTTACCTTCATTAACTCATATATTTCCTTATCACCTTTAAGGCTTCTAGGAGTTCTCCACCCCTCTTGGTTAGAATGTAAACTTTCATGTCTCCTATATTTTCCTCTTTCAGCAGACCTTTGCTAACTAGGAATTGCACAGCTCTTTTAGCTCTATCCACTGGTAGGCCTGCTCCATAAGCTATTCTAGTTATCGGTAATGGTCCCCTCCTCAAAACTGCTTCCAGTATTTCGGCGTATATTTCATATTTTGTTCTTCTCTTATTCATAGCTTCATCAACTTTTAATTTTTCATTAGAATGGTGGTTGAGGTAGCTTTTCAACTTTTACTGGGGTTTTAGTGAATACTACATCTTCCTCAATTTCTAGACTTTCAGTGTATTGTACTTCTCCAAGTATTCTGCATCCGGATTCCATGTATATCCTCCTTGCATAAATATTTCTAACTTTCACGTTTTCCTCTAATGTTAAATCTTCTGCATATATGTCTTCAACTTTAGTTCTCTCCCCTATTACGATGTTTACGCCTATTAATGGTCCAATAACTTCCCCCCTCCTTCCAACCCTTATATGTGTTGCTTTCGCTCCTTCTGATGTCTCTATTCGTCCTCCCACTTTCATGGAGTCTGAAGCTTCAATTCTTAAAGCTTTTATGGATCCTCCAATATCTATATCTTTCACTTTTACGTAACCATTAATTTCAGCAGTTCCTCCAACAGCAAGTTTTCCAGATATGTTTAATGCTCCTCCCACAATTACCTTTCCCCCAACATCGATTTCTTCACCTTCAGCATTTCCCGTTATTTCAACGGATCCCCCAACCTCTATTTTTGTGAATTTTAAATCTCCATCAACTTTTAGGGACCCCCCAACCTCTATGCTTCCACCTTCACATTTATTGGAGAGTTTTACACTGCCACCAACATCTATCTTATTGAATTTGAGGGAGCTTTTCGATTCGAAGCTTCCCCCAACACTTATTTTACCTTTAACTTCACCACCATTAATTTCAACTTTACCACCAACATCTATATCTTCAATGTTCACCTCACCTTCAATTTTAACAGTCCCTCCAGCAGATATCTTCTTCACCTCCACAGGTCCCTTCCCCTTAAATGATCCTCCAACTTTAATTATTGACCCCCTCAACTTCCCTTCAACTTCTATTGCTCCACCCACCTCTATTGTTTCCATTTCCACGTTTCCATTTGCTCTGAATGAGCCTCCAACATTTACATCTATGGTTTTGGTATTTCCATTGATTTCTAGGCTTCCACCTACGGTGGCTTTTTCAACGTTGAAGTCTCTCCCCACAGTAACCCCTTTGTCTACATCTAGTGTTTTTGCTATTATGTTTCCAGTGACGTGTAGGCTGCCCCTCCTAATTTTCACATTGCTTACTGATAGGTCTCCTTCAATGGTTATATCTCCATCACGTCCATTCAGTGATTCAGCTGTTAAACCGCATTTGAATTGGCAATCCCC
Source organism: Candidatus Culexarchaeum yellowstonense (assembly GCF_024707025.1). NCBI lineage: Archaea > Thermoproteati > Candidatus Culexarchaeota > Candidatus Culexarchaeia > Candidatus Culexarchaeles > Candidatus Culexarchaeaceae > Candidatus Culexarchaeum > Candidatus Culexarchaeum yellowstonense. The sequence continues at coordinate 5,124 of NZ_JANGFQ010000042.1, read as the reverse complement.
CCTACAATTCACTATACCTGAAACTTTTATGCTCTCCAATCCATTTTCAGCTTTTATTGTTGCACCTTCCCCCACATTTAGATCTCCATCAACTAACCCTAAGGTTGCAGTTGAATAGCTTGGTATTGATACTATTTTACGCACGGCTGATCGTTAAACAATTATCTTGAGATTTCCATTTAAATTTGAGGCACATTTTGAGCTTACATATTGTGAGCATAATTGCTTAGTCATGCTAAATTTACGCTTAATTAAAGGTTTATATATCCATCATTTATCCTCTTTTTGCGGGGGAGGGGGTTGAGCTTTAAAGCCTTCATTTCACTAGCCATATTCATTGTGACGTTATATTTAATGATAAAGAGGCCTAAGGGTATAAGTCTTGGTTTAGCTGCAGGTATTGGTGCTACCGCTTCACTGATCTTTGGAACTATAAGTTTGAGTGATGCCATAGATGCATTCTATGATATTTGGGATGCAGCTTTAGCTTTCATTGGGATTGTAACTTTATCTGTAACTTTGGATGCTATGGGATTCTTTAAGTGGGCTGCTGTTAAGGTGGCTAAGTTGGCTGGTGGTAGTGGTTTGAAGTTATACTTCTATATTGCCTTACTCACTGCATGTGTCAGCATACTCTTCGCCAATGATAGTGCTGTGCTAATATTGACGCCAATAGTCATTGAGATCATAAGTCAATTGAAGATAGATGAGAGGGGGAGGCTTGCATACCTATTCTCAGCTGGACTCATAGCTGACACGGCGGCCATGCCCCTCATAACAAGCAATCCAATAAACATTGTGAGTGCAGACTTCTTCAAGTATAGCTTCATAGATCACCTATTATTCATGGGTCCAGTGGCTTTGGTTACCATTGTGACAAGCCTCATAATAGTCTACTTATTCTTCAGGAAGAGGGTTCCAAAATCCTACCCCCTCAATCTTGTGGAGGCTTTGGATACTGGGCACATAATTCCAAGAAACCTTTTAATGCTGGCTATAGCCACCTTAGCTGCAATAGATGTTGGGTATGTTTTTGCTTCCCTTCATAGGATCCCCGTTTCATTGGTTATATGTTCTGGAGCCATATTCCTACTTGTGGTTTACATAATATCATTGGAAGAGCATTTATTCGTTGAAGAGAGGAAGGGGTTGAAGAGCATTGCAAGGGATATTAATTGGGATATAATTTTATTCATGTTGAGCATATTCCTCGTCGTTCAAGGGTTGAGGCATGTTGGAGCTGTGGATTTCATTGCATACCTGTTCATGGAAGCATTGAAACTGCCATCAGTATTGTCATCCATAGCCTTAAGCTTCATAGTCACGGTTGGTGCAAGCTTCATGAATAATTGGCCTATGACAATACTTGGACTTATATCCATAGAACACATAATTATAAACAACTCAAATAATATGGATTCAAAACATATCACAAATCTAATATTCTCAAATATTATTGGGAACAATCTCGGCCCACACTTCTTCCCCCTAGGTTCACTGGCAATATTAATGTGGCTTGAAACCATGCGTAGGAAGGGGATGAAGATTAAGCTTATAGATTACCTTAGAGTGGGATCTGTTGTGTCCATATTTGAGGTTGTTGTGGCATCCATAATACTCTGGATTGAGATAGACATATTCCACATGCAATTAACCCTCCCCTCCCCATCCATCTAGTCTAAGTGGAATAGAATTCAATTGAAGCATCTCAAAGTTTAAATGTTAAGCATCAATGTTTAACTATGCGTTGGAAATGATTGAGAAGGGTCCGAGCAATTCAGGGAGTGCCTTTTGTTCGGCATGCCCATTTCACAGGTATGGTAAATGCCCATTCCAGAAGCTTCATAAGAAATATTAAACTGTAATGTGTTAATCTTCCCTTCAATAAATCCAATTTAATTATGTGGATGTTTAAAAGTCTATGCTGCTCAGGAATAATGGTATTTCTTCCATTGTTAAGATTAGAATTTTATCTAGATGTTTTGGCTTCCTCCAACTTCTTGGGCTCGTTTTCACCTCTATTCCAATTTGTTTTCCGTTTAATTTAATTATTAAGTCAACTTCACTTTTATTCCTCCAGTAGAATGTTTCATATTTTCTCGTTAGATGCGATGCTACTATGGATTCTAGGAGTGAAGGCTTATGTGCCTCTACTTTCACGTATTCGCAGATTGTTGTGTAGAGGAATGGGTCTATTATGTAAACCTTCTTATTCTTCCTAAATAGGATTTTTGAATCTTGTGAGAGGAAGTTTATGATTTCAGTGACGAATAGGTTTTTCAGATCTTCAACGTAGGCTTGTGCTGTGTGAGGCGAGGCAATAGAGGTTTCCCTTGATATACTTAACCAGCTTATTGGGTTGCATTGGGAATTCACTATGTAGGCTAAAACCTCCTTCATGTAACTTTCATTCCTCCCAAGCTTCCTGAAATCATTCCTCAGCCAGTCTATGTAGATCTTCCTAGTTTCAAATGATATTCTCCCCTTCGAGAAGAATTCTATTATTGGTAATGGGAATCCACCTGTAGACATATATTTATTGAAGAATTCCTTTAATACTGGTTTGTGTATTTTGTTGGCTTCCATAACCTTCTCAATTTCCAAAATATCCCCTTTAACTGTTTCTAACCCCTTTAATGCTTTGAGGTATTCTGGGAAGCTTAATGGATAGAAGTTTATATCTATTCCACTCCCCCTTCTACCTGGGAAGTATTCCTTTTGCCTTAAAATCTCCAAGCTTGCAGATCCACTTATTATTAATATGTCACTCTTGAAAACCCCCCTATCTATTCTGGCTTTGATAGCTCTATGCCAATCTTCCACAAATGTTATTTCATCTAAGATTATGATGGAAGATGAAATTTTATTTGCCTCCCTAAAACTCGCATAATTATCGATTACTTCTCCAAGCTCTCTAAAATCAGTTAATTCTTCGCATGAGAAATAGAATATCGATTTTGGGTTAACATTTTCTGAAAGGAGTTTATGTATATATATTTTTAAGGTTGTGGTTTTGCCAACTTGTCTTGGTCCCACTAAGAAGTTTAATGAGTATGGTTTAAAGTTAAATCTTCTCAGTATTGGAGGCTCCCATTTCACTGGAGATTTCTTCCACTCCTCATACTTACCATCTACTTCACCATACCACCATGGATTCTGACTTTCCATATGCAATTATAATGCAAATAACACTTAAAAATATTTGCATTTATATTGCAAATATTTTAAATATATTTTCATCAATTATTCCTCCATTTTAATTTAAGCGTAATTTTCTTCATTTACCTTATGGTTTAAATGTCAGTATAATTTCATAAACCACCCATTGGATCTATTTTATGGTGTAAAAATGTAAACTTTAAATATAATTTTTTATACTTTGTTTTGTATGTATGATGAGTATTCCTATAGGATTTTGATGAGGTTGCGGGAGGTTAAGGCTGCTAGATTTAAGGATCTCAAGTTGATAGTGGGTAATCCTAGGATGCTTACATTGAAGTTGAGGAAGCTTATGGGTTTAGGGCTTGTGGATTTAGTTGATGGGTTATATGTATTGACTAGCAGGGGGGTTGAGGTTAGTAGGATACTGGAAGATTTGGATAAAGCTTTACGTGGCCGTGAATTTAAAGTTAGGAATTTGGAGAGGATACCACACTACCATTACGTTCCAGTTATAAGGAGGTATTGTGAATTGCTTTTCGAATTCTTTGGTGATAGGCTTGTGAGTATTATGCTCTTTGGTTCTGTGGCTAGGGGGGATTGGGATGCCAATAGTGATATAGATATCCTAATAATAGCTGATGGTTGGGAGGGTAAACCTATTTGGGATAGGGTTAGGGAGGTTGGTAGGGTTAAAGCTAGATTATCTGAGAGTTTGGAGTATTTGGATGCTTTGAAAGCTGGATATCACCCAATAATACAGAATTACACTTTAAGTGTTGAGGAAGCTAAGAGGTTTAATAGGATTTACTTGGATGCATTGATAGATGGGATAATCCTATATGATAGAGATGAATTTCTAAGTGGAATTCTACAATCGTTGAGGAGGAGGCTTGAGGATTTAGGTTCCATGAGAATTACACTACCAAATGGGAGGTTTTATTGGGTTTTGAAGAGGGATTTCAAAGTTGGGGAGGTTATAACATTTGGGTAGCGTAACAAATGTGGATCTTGCAAAACTAGCTTTGAGGAGGGGTTGGAGGTGGTTGAAGAGTGCATTGAGGGCTTTGGAGGATGGTAGATGGGATGACGTGGTTTACTCTTCACAAATGGCTGTGGAGCAAGCTTCAAAGGCGGTTTTAATAGCTTTTGGAATAGAGTATCCGAAGGAGCATGATGTAAGTTTAGCTTTCAAACAATTATTGGGGGTTGAGGGTATTCCAAGATGGTTTGAATCAATGATACCAGAACTTGCCAACGTAATTTCTGAATTGGCTGAGTTGAGGGGTCTTGCTGGTTACGGTTATGAGGAAGGTTTAGATGCAGATTACTTCAAAGATTATGCTCCTGAAGCTTATGAAATGGCTAAGAAGCATTTTGAAGCTTGCGCAAAACTCCTATCACAAATATACAATATAAGTGTGGAATGAAAAAGGTTCAATTTGGTTGGGGTTCAGAGACGAGGGACCGGGCATCATTAATACCCGATCACCTACCCTCATCATCCCCATAAATCTCTTAGAGAATAGGTGGTTATAAAATTGTTGCACTCTATTCTTCACAGTTAAACGTGTGTAGAATGCATAGGTAAGCTTAAACATAGTTGCATTCCATAATATTGTTTGGTATGTCTAGGGTTGTAGTTGTTAGGGGGATGAATCCCCATTCAATGGTTGATGTTGGGTTGAAGTATTTCCCAAAACCAAACTTTCGTAGGGTTGTTTTGAAGCCTAATCTCATATTGGATGAACCTCCACCCACAACTACTCCAGTTGATACTGTTGAAGCTTTGGTTAAGTGGTATTTGGGTGGAGGGTATGAGGTTGTTGTGGCTGAGGGGTCTGGTTGGTGTGAAACCTTCCATGCTTATAGGAGGCTTGGCTACTATAAACTTCATGAAGTTTATGGGGTTAAGCTTGTGGATTTAAATAATGATGAATTTGAAGTTGTGAGGAATTCAAAAGC
>NZ_JANGFQ010000041.1:0-12400 GCF_024707025.1 Candidatus Culexarchaeum yellowstonense | reverse complement strand
AGTGGAAGAAGGCTCTGAAGCATCCAGCACTTTTCGCAGTGTTCCCTTGACCTGCAGCCCCCCTCCACTCCAATAATAGCACTTTGTGTTCTGGATTTTCCCTCTTTATGTGGTATGCTGATGCAAGGCCAAATATCCCTCCCCCAACTATTATTGCATCATATTTTTCCATTAATCTTTCACCATAAACCTTATAGCTATTCATGTAGATTTAACATTTATTGAAAGCCACTTTTCCTTTTCCGATTCATGTTTATACTTTCCATTATTGTTGGAGCTATTTTTGAAGCTATCTCCTTACTCTTCCCCCTAACCTTTATGTATTGGCTTTTAAAGTATCTCCTTGCTTCATTTAATACTTCTTCTGGCTTCTTCTCCCCATTAGCTACTTTCATGAACATTTCCTCCATAAACCCTCTAACTTCGGGTTTCACTATTTCCGGTGCAGTTTCATTTAATGCTTCTATCAATGTTTTCCCCAGCTTTGTTGGTATGCATCTCTTGTTTTCAATGTACATGTACCCCCTCTCAATGTTGTTGTGTATGTGGTCTTGTTTTGTGGCATCTGTTCCTATGCCATACTTCTCCATGAGTTTTAAGAGTTGTTCTTCTGAGAGGTATGGTGGTGGCTCCGTTTCCCCCTCATGTAACTCCACTTTATCCACTCTAACAGTTTCCCCAACTTTCAGTTCTGGGATGTATTCTTCTTCCACAGCTTCGTATGGGTATATTTCCAAGTATCCTGGGTTTAATGTCACTTGCCCCCTCAAAATGAATTCTTCTCCACCAATATCCATTGTTACCTTTATGCTTTGTATTTCTGCTTCTCTACTTAGTGTTGCTAGGAAGTGTCTAACTATTAGGTCGTATATCTGCCACCCCCTCTTCCCATATTTTGCCATTATCTCCTCCTTTGTGGCGGATTTTGTTGGGTGTATTGGTGGATGGGCTTTATCATCCTTCTCCCCCCTTGTGGGTTTAATTGTCTTCATTTCCATAAGCTTCTTTACGTAGCTTCCGTATTCTGGGTTTCCGCTGAGCATGTTTAGCTTCCCCTTTAAGTCGATGTTTTCACTGTATATTTCAGTTTCAGTTCTTGGATAGCTTATGTATCCACCCCTATAGAGTTCTTCAGCTATATCCAGTGTGTTTTTGGCTCTTATGTTTAGGAATCTGCTGGCTCTGGCTTCAAGCTCCAATGTGGATAGTGGTTTTGGAGGCTTCTTCCTATTCACATTCACCTTATACTCTGTGACTCTTGCTAAACTGAACTTTGATATCTTATCATACAATTGCTTAGCCAATTTCTGATCACTTATCCTCCCCTTGGCGTATTCTGCTTTGTAATATGCCCCATATATGTCCAGTACCACTTGTATCGTGTAGAATTTTTCCGGTTTGAACTTCTCCCTCTCCCAAGCTCTCTCCACCACTAGGTATAGTGTTGGGCTTTGGCATGGTCCATAGCTTAAGAATCTCCCATATGGTAGAATCTTAGAATTCAATTTCCTAATGCTGTTGGTTAGTAGCCTTGTGAAGGCTGCTCCAACTATTAGGTCTGTCTTCATCCTAGTGAAGCATTTCTCAGCCAATAGCCTATTGGGTTCAACGGGATTCCTTAATGCATTTAAAAGCTCCTCTTTCACTGTGGAGTTAAACCATAATCGCTTAAATTTCACATATGGATTTACCTCTCTAACCACATCCATAACTTCAAAGCATATGCTTTCCCCTTCCACATCGGCGTCTAAAGCCAAATAAACGTTTTCCACATTTCTCGCAATCCTTCTTAGTGCGTCTAGGTATGGTTTTGAAGTTTCCTCCACAACCCTTATGGGTTCAATTTCGAAGAGGATTTCAGGATCAACATTCTCCCATGAATTGTATTCATCGTTGAAATCGTAATTGAATAAATGCCCCTTTAAACCTATGGATGCCCACTTCTCCCCATCAACCGTGAACTCAAATATCTTTACCCCTCTAACCCTACTAACCCTATACCTATTTCCAGCTAGAGCTTTAGCAAATGCTTCAGCTACGGAGGGCTTTTCAGCCACTATTAAGTTGCGCACATCGTTATAACTCATGATATCAATTCTAGCCTTCCATCCCCATCCTTTTAAGTTTTTCAGCTAATCCAGGTTTCTCCGGGATTACGGGAACCCCCTCAAATATACAGCTGTATCCAAGCTTTATTAGGCTCATATATTTTGCAGACCCCTCCTCATCTAGAGTCCAATTATACCCCCTAATTATAACCACTGGAACTCTCTCCACAGTTTGACCTATGGCGAGTTCAGCTGCAGCTGCAAGTTCATCCCCTATGGCTTGCATCTTAAACCTCAATTGATATCCATATGCATCCCTCCTCCCCTTATAATCCACTATGGGGTTTAAGCCAGCTATCCCTATAGCCATATCTATCTGCGCATACCTATGCGGCCTACTATAAGTGTCGCTTATAACGACGGCAATCTTCCTCAATCCAGTTAATTCCATCAATCTCCCCCTAATCTTCCTAGCCTCCTCATCAGGATCCCTTGGGAGAAGTGCACATATCTCCTCACTACCAGCCACATTAGACCTATCAACACCAGCATTCAAACATATGTGGCCAAAATGTGTCTCGGTGATTATGAATGGTGGCCTCACATCTAGAATCCTCTTAGCCTCACGAAGTATAACCTCAACAAATCTGGGATCCTTACCAGTCATCTCCGCAATCTCCAAAGCCTTCTCACTGGGTTTAACATTCCTCAAATCCACAATCAACCCATTAGCCTTACTAACAATTTTATGTGTGATGACAATTATGTCCCCCTCCCTAATCCCAACCCCCTCCCTAACAGCAGCTTCATAAATCAGCTTTGCAACATCATCCCCAGCCTTAACCTCCGGAATGCTACTCAAACCAATAAGCTCAATCTTAGTAGTCATATTTGATCAAAATAACCAGTAACATTACAGTTTAAATCAATTTCGAAACACCCCTCCAATCTATATGGAAATCTCAACCACCTACCTTGAGGATCCATCTTTATATGCCAAACTCAGAGACCATTCAAGTGCTAAACAGCAATGGGGGTTCATAAACTCGTGATAAATAAACATTATATAGATTAAGGTTAAATTTATATCAAGTGGGTTGATTCTTTTGAAGAGGGTTCTCGTTACCGGCGCTGCTGGTCAAATAGGTTCTGAGCTTACCTTGGAGTTGAGGAAGAGGTATTGTGGAGATAATGTGATCGCCACTGATATAAGAAAGCCAAGTGAAGATCTACTTAACACAGGCCCCTTCGAATTGTTGGATGTCACAGATAAAAATGCCATTGAAAAGATAGTTGTGAAGTACGATATCAATGTAATATATCATTTAGCAGCCATACTCTCAGCGGTAGGTGAAAGGAATCCTCAACTTGCTTGGAATGTAAATGTAAATGGCCTATACAATGTACTTGAAGTTGCAAGGGAGCATGGCGGCATACAAGTATTCTGGCCTAGCTCAATAGCAGTCTTCGGACCAGAAGCACCACGAATAAACACACCACAAAACACAATCCTAATCCCAAGAACCATGTATGGAATAACAAAAGTAACTGGAGAACTACTCTGCAACTACTACCACCTAAAATACGGCGTCGACGTTAGAAGCGTCAGATACCCAGGAATAATAAGCAGTAAAACACTTCCAGGTGGAGGGACAACGGATTACGCTGTAGAAATGTTCTACGAAGCCATAAAACACAAACACTACACATGCTACCTAAAACCAGACACAACCCTACCAATGATGTACATGCCAGACTGCATAAACGCCGCAATAACCATAATGGAAGCAGAACCATCAAAAATCAAATGCAGAACAAGCTACAACCTCGCAGCAATGAGCTTCTCACCAGCAGAACTAGCAGCAGAAATCAAAAAATACATCCCAGAATTCACATGCGAATACAAACCAGACTTCAGACAAAACATTGCAGACACATGGCCAAAAACAATAGACGATAGCGAAGCAAGAAAAGACTGGGGATGGCAACCAAAATACGACCTAACCTCAATGACAAAGGACATGATAGAAAAACTCACAAAACGATTCATGGAAGGACGCTTATAAAATACACTTGATTATAGCACATTACGATGGAAACAAACTCGACTTACAGCATTAGATCCATTTGAAGTCAAAAATATTGACGCTGTTAGGAGTAATTGGAGATCATCAACAGCACATACAAATCATAAGGAGGTCTTCACCAACTATGTGAGCTAATTAAATGATTATGGATTAATGTGGAAACCGTTAAAGGCATAGTATTTGACCAAAAAGCATGATCTGGGCTTAAAGTTTAACATGAATAGCTAAGCTCTACAATACTGTTAATACGCTTTTGGCATAATATTGAAAAATGCGTTTCAAAAAGTTCCTTAAATATTCGTGCTGAGAACAGCTTTTGTAGGTGTGGTTCAGCTATGCCGAAACCATTTAGCGTAATTCCATTGGAATTGAGAACTTCGATGCCGAAAATAATTCCCCTATTGCTTGCAGCTCTTTTAGGAATGCTAATCCTAGTACCAGTCATTCCAGTGGTGGTTGCAGCTGGATCTGTGTGGACTAGATCTAATTTTATAGTGGTTAAAGCTGGAGACACTGTGGGTATTGATATCTCCTTAACCGTGAATCCAGGGACAGGAGTTAAAATGGATGGCTGGTCGGGAGATACTTACACCCTCACAGTCACTGGACTACCAGGGGGTTCAACGGCAAAATTCTATTATGGCAATGTTGAAATAAAATCCATTAACGTTAAGGAAGGTGAAACTGTAACTATAAGATTAAATATTGTTACATCTTCAACTACGGTTCCAGGCGACTATAACGTAACGTTCATTGCATATTCAAGTTTGACTGGCGATACATTATCACTTCCACTAACAGTTAGAATACTACCACCAGAATCTGTGGAGAGGAAAATCTCAATAACTCCAGCATATCCACGCATTCAGTTGGAGCAGGGGAAGTCAATATCTTGTCCTATCACCATAAGCAATGAAGGGGCATATGGTGAGCAGCTCACTCTAAACGCAATTATCCCTCAAGGGTGGCAAGGAACTTTTAAAACAACTTCTGGAGTGAGTGGGCTTAACACCATCTACTTACCAGCTAAAAGCAGTACATCCCTAATCTTTGAGTTAACTCCAACCCAATACCCCGAGCTGGGGGAATACTCCTTCACCCTCAGCGTATCTTCTGTGGATGGAGTTGTCCGAGCATCATGCGGTATAAAAATAAGTGTTGTACCGAGAACTCAGCCTATATTTTCATGTCAATTCCCCATGAAAGTAATTCAAGCAGGTGAAACTGTTAAGTTTCAAGTAGGTTTAACGAATCCAACATCTGTGAAGCAGACGTTCAATGTTTCAGTTAGTGATCTGCCAGTGAATTGGCAAGCAAAAATAAAAACCTCTGGGGGAGAAAGTATACAGGTAATTAATGTAAATCCAAGTGAAACTGTAACCTTAATTGTTGAGATCTCTACGCCGACAAGTGCGGATAGCGGCACGTATCCCATCATTTTGACAGCTAAATCTGCATGGTTATTTGAAAACTCGACATTATGGGTAACTGTGCAGAGTCCACCCGTTACCCCTGCTAAAATAGAGTTGAAAGCTTCCCCTCTATATCTAGATACGTATGGGGGTTCTGAAGCCAAATTTAAAATAAAAGTTTCAAATACTGGTGGTAAAGATGCGTTACTCAATTTAACTGCTGAAGGGCTTCCATCAGACTACAAAGTTGTCTTCAAAGATTCTACAGGGCAGCAAATTACAGCAATTTATGTGGAGGCTGGGCAGTCAAAGGAATTCTATGTATCGGTTTCAACCCCACAAGGGCGAATGGAGGCAAGAAGCTTCACAGTCTACGTGTTCAATGCTGAGCTCCGAGAAAAGGTGAATTTAACACTTAATATCATAGGTTTCTACGAAATTAAATTAACAAACCAAAACTTCTATACCTCCACAAATGTGGGTGGTGAAGCAACATACACCTTATACGTGAAGAATACGGGGAACATGGAGGTATCAAATGTGAAGGTGGCTGTGAGGGGGTCAGCTCCAGAAGGCTTCACTATAACCATACAGCCAACTTCCATACGATCTTTAGGCATTAATAGTGAAGCTAGCTTCACGATCACAATTCAAACAGCATCAAACGTGAATGCTGGCAATTACTACATTGATTTCCAAGTTACATCCGATCAAACAGGACCATTGCCCTTCACATTAAGAGTAGAAGTTTTCCAAACAACAAATTGGATTTTATATGCTTCAATTATCCTAGTAATTTTGGTTGCAGCCCTATTCCTAGTTTACAGGATATTTGGAAGGAGGTGAGAATTTGGAGTACGCTATTGAAACCTATGATTTAACGAAAATATATAAGTCTGGAGGTAAAGAGGTTATGGCATTAGACCATTTAAACTTAAAAGTTAAACGAAACTGCGTATTCGGGCTGCTTGGTCCCAACGGCGCAGGGAAAACGACATTAATAATGACGCTTATTGGATTAACTCTACCAACTAGTGGCTCTGCAAAAGTACTTGGACTTGATGTGGTGAAGGAATCATTGAAGATTAGGAGGAGGGTTGGAGTTTTACCTGAAGGCGCCGCCTTCTACGATCATCTAACAGCTGAACAAAACCTAAACTATATAGCTGCATTAAATGATATCCCAATGGAAGCCAGAAAGAAACGTATAGAGGAAGTATTGAAGATTGTTGGCTTGCTGGATGTTAAAGATAGGAAGGTTGGTGGATTCTCAAGGGGGATGAAGCAAAGGTTAGGCGTAGCTCAAGCACTCTTAAAAGATCCTGAACTCCTACTACTCGATGAACCCACAGCAGGTTTAGATCCTGAAGCATCCAGAAACTTCAAAGACCTAATCCTCAAACTTAGAGATGAAGGCAAAACCATAATGATCAGCACACATCTACTCTTTGAGGTAGGCCCCATATGCGACAACATTGCAATAATCAATCGCGGGAGAATTGTGATTCAAGGAAATGTTAAAGAACTTATTGAAAAATTGATGGCTGAAGAAGGTTACAAAATTAAAGTTTGGGGTAAAGGGAATATTGGGAAACTCGTTGAAGCCCTCGCAAACCTTAAAGGAGTTAAGAATGTAAGGTTGGAAGAGAATTACATAATCATCAACGCAGTCAGCGATATTAGAATGGAAGTTAGTAGGCTGGCATCTGAGTGTGGAGTGGAAGTTGCTACACTAGAACTATTAACGCCATCCTTGGAAGATCTCTTCCTAAAATACTATAAATGGGGGTGATAATGTATGGCTAACCTCTTCGTTGTCGCATCAAAAGAATTCTCAGACATTATAAAGGGTAAGAGGTTCATTATCCTACTAGCAGTCTTCATACTATTAATGACTGCCGCAGTGGCAAACACATATATTTCAGCAACTCAGGGGATGGCAACTCGACCAGGATTACCAATGGGCTTCCTCCGCCTAGTAGCCTCCGGCTTAACCACCATGATGTCATACTTCGCACCCATACTAGGCATAGCCCTAGGCGTAGACGCAATATCAGGGGAAAGGGAGAAGGGCACCTTAAAAATGGTCCTCGCCCAACCCATCTACAGAGACACCTTCATATACGGAAAGTTCCTCGGAACCCTCCTAGCAATCTCACTGGCTATATTCGCAACTTCACTCATAGAAGTTAGCGGATGCATAATAGCACTCGGAATAACCCCAACAAGCGACGATGCCATCAGACTCATACTATTCATACTATTCTCCATACTATACACAATGGCCTACTATGGCATAGCAATACTAATATCCACACTATCAAAGAAAACCACAGTCAGCGTGATCGCTGGAGTCATGATATGGGCAACATTCACATTCATAATCCCCATAGTAGCCTCTCTCGTGGCCTATTCCACAGTAACCATCAGAATCCAGCCAGGCCAAAACATCACTAGAATCAGACCAGGCGAAAACATGACAGCAGAAGCCCGACAAATAATGGAAGCACTCCGTGCACGCACATCCATCATGGAAACAATAAACATGTTCACACCAAACTACCACTTCACAAGAATAGCCCAATACATTCTACAAGCTTTCGTAACCATAGGGATTACAGAATTTAGACCAGGAGGCGGAGCAACCCTAACCACACGACCAGTCACAATAATGGAAAGCCTAACATCAAGCTGGCCAAACATACTCGTACTAGCACTACTAACAATAGCCACCTTCATAATATCCAGCGCAATCTTCACAAAACAAGAAGCCAGAGAATAAACAACAACCACAAACCCCAACTTTTTTTAATTTTTCTAAACATATTGTAACCAAAAAGTAGCCTTTACACACAATCATTCACATCACTTTAATAGCACAGCATTAAATGACACACTAAACTTCAAGCTTCAAATGTGAAGAGCATCCACCAAAAACATCATGAAATAGGCTATCAGATTACATAATCCAAAATTAACATAAACAAAATAAAACCTAAAAAAACAAAAACATTAACTAAATTTAACTCCATTCCAATCCTCCAAAAAACACTCAAAACAATAACCCTTAAAAATTCAGAGTATACAGTTATATACAACAACCCATAAAAAGAGGAGAGACGGAATATGAACCACAAGAAAACCCTAATAGCAATAATAGCACTACTAGCAATACTAATCGTAGCAATACCAACAAGCCAAGTAGCAGCCCAAGCAACCAAGACTGTGAAACTACAACTAAGAATCACAGACTCCTATTTAAAACCACTAGCCAATGCATACGTAAAGGTCTTCAATACAACAGGAGATGCGAGTAAACACTATGTGCTATTCGAAGGTAGAACTAATAGTAAAGGTTGGCTAAATGTAACCATTCCAGAACCCCGTGCTGATACCACGTATAACATGACTGTTTGGTGGGATCCAGCTGGAACCGACTACTTCTACGTATTTGAGGAAAAGGGTATAACTGGCGCTAACTTGAAGGTAGCACCCCCAAACGGATACAACTGCACATCAATAAATCATGGTATAGTTACAAGCGTGTTAGCGGTAAATGTCACAGCAACTGATGTTAATGGTACACCATTAGACTACTACACTACAACCGTGTACTACAACTGGACTAACAAAGTTTACTCCGCTTCAGGGATGCCTGCAAAAAGCATAATAATCCAAGTGCCATACAACCTGAGCTGGACCAGCGGCAAAGAGTGGACTCTAAGAGTTTACTGGGATTTAGAGTATCTAAAGTTTACTGGAATTGCAGTAGATGGAACTAATGTTACAGGCTACAGGATATTGCCTAATCCCACTTATGCTAACTTCACAATAGTCTTTAACACGGGCGTCATAGGGCCACGAGTAACAAAGTTTGTTGGCAACTTGACAGCAACTATGGATGTGGGAGGCTTCAAAGTTCAATTACAGGATTGGTTTGGCAAGCCACTCAATGTTACATCTGGATATGGTATTGCTAAGGTAATGGTTCATGATAAGGCAGATCCATCAAAACTATTAGCAACTGCAATTGCTAGATCTGATGGAAGCCTAGAAATTCCACAGTTACCTAACGTTTCATCAACTGTAGTTGTCTACTGGTTGACGCATGAAATAACTGTGAACACCACAGATATACCAAAACCATCAGATTATCGCATAACACCACTAGAATTACGTTGCCAACTTGTACCCACAGTCCTAACTTTATATGATAAAAGGCCTTCGCCAAGCATTTTGGCTAATGCTAAGGTTTATGTTACATGGCCAAATCTCCTAACGCATGATACTAAGAGCAATCTTGCAGGTGTAGTTCAGCTTCCACCATACAGTGATGATGCTAGTAGAATTTCCATGGCAACTGGAGCTGTGCCTCATGGATCTGGATATCTACCATTCGGTGAAACCAAAATTGACGTTTATTGGAGTATAACTCCAGAACAACCTGCATCATGGGTTAACGTGAGGAGTGCAAAGATAAAGATTGTGAGTGCTGGAACAGGAAAAGTTGACGTTTATGTTGATGGTAAATTAGTTAAAGATGATCTAGCTGCAACCCTTATATATGATGTTGTATGTTATGTCTTTGATGCCATGCTTAACGTTGTGGATCTTAATGGTACTCCTCTTAAAAGTCCAACCGTTGTCCTTCAGCATCCATCCGGTGCAGTATCTCTAGTTACAGCATCTCCTTCTGGTGCATTAACACTAATTCAGGTTCCAGGCGGAGATTGGCGTGTTTCAGTGGTTTATAAGGGTGTTCAATTCAAGCCCTACGATAAGAGTGACGTCTTCAGTATTAGCGACAACATTTACAGTGCAGAGACATTCAAGTTCCCATATGTTAATGCAAGTCTCAAGTTTGTGAAGTGGGGTTCAGACACCTTCGCTATTCCAGGATTGAATGTAACCTTGAGCTGGACTGGAAACTCCACAGTTGCTGGCACCAGTGGAGTCACATATAAGGAGGCTTGGAAGGGAACCAGCACTAAGGGTTGGGCTAACTTCACACAGGTACCAGTTGGTGTCTCTGTGACTGTGGATGCATGGACTAACAAGACTAGAACAGATCTCTTTGGAATTACCAAGAGCATTGATGTAGGCCCATATGAGACTCCAATAACTCTTGCTCCAGAGAATTACATTGGAACATTCCACGTATTCATCTATGATGTTAAGGTTAACTTCTGTGATGTTAAGGGCAACTTACTGCCAAGCCCATTACCATACAGTATAGCTGTAACATTCATTAACTCCACCACATGGTCCTACGCAAATGCCACATCGGATAACAGCCTCTTCTACTACACCACCAAGAGTCACATGTATGTTGGTGGTGGAGGCTACAGACTTGATGTCTACTGGGCTGGTGTAAGAGTATACAATGCAACAACAACAATACCAGTAGTTAATGATCCAACTAAGGCATACTCAGAGCTTAACCTCAACTTGAGAGTCTACCCAGTAAGCTTCAGTCTATACAACTGGAAGCATACAACATTGATGGATAAGTTGAATGTGACTGTAATGTGGCAAGCAGCTAACATGACATGGCTAAATGCAACTGCCAACACTATAAACAAAATTGATACATTGACTACAAGGGTGGCTAACAATATATTCAGTACAACAACGGCTGAAACGTACTCATACAAATTCTACATGGTTACATTGAAGTATTCCGCTGAGAACTTAGTCTACATACCTGTTTGGGTGACGAATACTGCTGGGAAGATTGTTGGTACACCAATAAGCATTGTTGTACTTACAATTCCAGGTGAAACTGTTGGTGTTCCAAAGGATGTTAAGAGCATTGCTGTTGGTTCATTAACGTATCTAACCACCCCACGCAATGTGTTCATAAATGGAACTGTTAGTGACTGGGAGAATATGGTTGCTGCTGGTAAATTGATGGATGTTGTTAAGTCCAAGCTTGGCTTAGACTACAAGTTTGACATATTGAACTTCACTGGTGTAGCCACTGCATACTCACCTGTCTGGAGCTACAGCAATTACGTGTTTGATTTGAAGGTTGCAGCTTATGATATGACTGCTAAGGTTACTGATTGGACTGATACTGGATTGGCAAGCTACACTGTAGATGCGTATTGGAAATATGCTGACAAGTACTACTTAGTAGCTTCATCATTGACTGATGGTACTGGTAAGGCGACCTTCAAGACTATATTCTGGGGTAATGCCACTCAGTACTTGTTCAGAGCTTACCGCATACCATTGGCTGGAGAGCTTCCAGCAGATTTGAAAGTTACATTGGCTGACGATATAATAGTGTATGCAAATCAAGTTGCCAGTAAGGATGATATTGTTGTCTTACTGAAGTTTAGTAATTACATTGGTTTGCAGGCTTTGAGTGCTAATGGTAAGCCACTGTATAAGGTGTTTGCTGGAACTCCAAAGTATGGTTTAGTCTATGCCATCAGGTACACTCCAGTTAAGGATACTGTGAGTGGCACCACAGTTCCTGCTGGTACTGTTGCAGCCTTTGGATATGTTGATTCAACTGGTAAGGTGTACATGCCATTCGCATTGACCACTGGCAACTACACAATAACGGTTAGGTGGCTTGGTGTTGACGTCTACAACAGCTATGATAAGGAAGTGGTATACAAGATTGTTAAGCCAACAGTATTCTACGCTGCCTTCACAGATGTATTTGATGTTTCATTTAGGTTGACTGATGATGTTGGTAGGAACCTTGCTGGCTTGAAGTACACGTTTGCTGGTGGAGAGTACAGTGTTAGTGGAGTTACTGGTAGTGATGGAACGTTCAGCACGGATCTTGTTCCAAGGGGTAGCTACAAGATAACTGCATTCTGGCCGAGGAAGGATATTA
>NZ_JANGFQ010000040.1:0-12531 GCF_024707025.1 Candidatus Culexarchaeum yellowstonense | reverse complement strand
GCCTGCACATAATCACCCTTAACCAGAAACCCCTCCGCCTCCCTCAAAAATTTCTCAGCAAGCTTAAGGTGAAGCTCAACCTTCGAAAGAACTTCCACAGTAAACTCTTCTATGGACACACCCCTCCTTAAAGCTTCCCCCCTCAACTTTTCAACAAGCTTTCCACCGAGAAAATCGAACATCACCCTTGATATCACCATATCAAGATAAGGGCTAAAGCAAAATAAACCTTGCTAAATTAAGAGTCCATAGTGTCCTATGCTCCCCACAGCTAAAGTTGGAAGGAATAGGTGGAGCATCACAGTTATAAGTTCATTGAATATAAGTTTTGGACGGAAATGTTATGAAACCGGAGACTAGGGAGATGCTGAAAGATACCCTCCTATCCTTTGTGAGGAGTGTAATTGAAGTCCCCTATGACGTGGAGGAGCTTAAGAGGGCTTACCCCTTCCATGCACTAATATTTCCAGGTGAAGCGTTGAAGGCGTTTAAGAAGCAGAGGAGTATTGTTACAAGGATGGGCAGGCAACTCATACCTAAACTGGCTGAAATTGTGGCTAGGGATCGATATGTGGATGTTCATCGTGATTATGAGATTGTTGGGTGGATTGATGCAGCTAAAATGGAAGTTATCGATGGAATTGTTAATGAGTTGAGGATGGGGAGGAGGAAACCCAACCATTTAAGGGAAGTTGAAGAGATAATTGCAGCGAAAGGTGGTGAGAAGAGGGAGGTTCGCATAATAGCCGACTTATTTGTTGGAGACTTCAAGACGGGTCCACTATACCTTGAAATTAAGAGTCCACTCCCAAACCTAGATGTATGTGCAGAATCCAAGAGGAAGATGCTAATATTCCAAGCACTCTTCGAAGATAGAATGCCACAAGCATTCCTAGCCCTCTACTACAACCCATACTACCCAAAACCCTACAAACATCCATTCACAAAGCGGGTAATGGACTTAGAACATGAAGTTCTAATTGGAGGGGAAATGTGGGATAAACTTGGCGGAGAAGGGACATACAATGAACTTTTAAACATAATAGGGGAAGTGGAGAAGCTTATGGCAGAGTCAACTTCAAAGTGAAAACGCAAATCAATTAGCATTTGGAGATAGCGTAATGCGCCGCTCTAGTTAGAAGTCTAACCTCATCTTCGGGGATACGTTCATCCGGATACATCTTCGAATCCAACAAGTACTCCTCAAACCTTTTCAGTATCCTTGATTTATCACGCTCCTTAACACTTTCCCTCTTCCTAGCCACAAGTATTAGTACACGATTTATCCCAACCCTCCCACCCCTAGTCACACTCCTAGTGGGATGCTCTGAGGGAAGGGGGATTATGGCTGTTATGGCGAATTGAGCCTTCTCCAAAGCCCTAACAGTCGCCTCCCAAGCCTCCATACTCCTATGACTAAACCAGAAGATTAGTAAACCATCATCCTTCAAAGCAACCCTAATCTCCCTTAAAGCCTTCTCCAATTTAACCTCGAAATCCCTCCCACCACCCCTCCCCCTAGCCACAATCTCATTGGATTTCGGGACACCCCAACTACTTGGACTCCAATCAAACAGTATCCTATCCTTCTTGAATAAATGTGGGAATGCAGGTTCCAACATAACCCTCAATAGCGGCCAGAAGAATTCTGAGAAATCACTGTATATATGCTGATCATAGTATGGTGGATCAACATTAACCACATCAGCCACGCCCATAAAATACTTCGACAATTGCATGGCATCACACATGAAAACATCTATATTGCAATTCTTCCCCTCCAACCTCTCAGCCAAATCCCTCACAACAGGACATATCCCACCACCAGTCCTCCCACCTTCATCGGGCTCGTAAACCCAATTGAGCGTACGATAAGGAACAATAGCTTCAGCATAAACCCCCTCCAACCTAAACTTCCTAAACTTATAATATGAGCCTACACTATCCCTCACAGTCAAAGTATTATGATTCCAAGTTGTAATTATGGAATTGAAATCCGCAACCCTATCAACCCCCAAAGCCAAATATAAACCCAATGCAGCCCCAAACTCCCCATCCACCTCCACCAACTCCCCAACCCTCCCCCTCACATATGAGATAAGCCTATCCAAAGCCAAAGCCTGCCTAGGACTGAAAAGCATACGATAACTCCCAAGCGGCTGAATATCTGAGAATACATCATTATCCCTTGGAAGCTCTATATCTGGGAGAATAAGCGAGCCTAGTTTGGAGAGATAAGCTTCATAAGCCTTCAACAGCAACTTCAAATCAGAATCTCCAGCCAATCTAAAACCATCCCCAGTTTGAACGGCCACACACCTATGAAGCACATTGTAAAGCTCAGATTTTCCATTCATAACCTTAACATGCCCCTCCATCCAACCCCTCAAAAGCCCCCTCCTAACAGCAACACCCCCACCCCCACCACTCAAAGTTAACGAGCCATCCCCACAAACCCTAACACTAGTATCCCTTGAAAGTGGAATAACATTCTGTAATGGTATAACCCTACCACCCAAAACCACCTGCCTAAGAATTATGTAGCCCTCAACATTAGCATCATAATATGGTGAAAGCTCCCTCACAGCATAATCCAAGAAGGCTTTAACTTCACCCACAAGCCTCCTCCACAACTCCAAACCATACCTAGCTGGAAACTCCACAGTGGCGCGAAGCAGTAGATATGAAACTGGATTGTAATCGCAGGCAACCGTATTAACACCAAGCAATGCAGACTCCAAAGGTATACTGCCACCACCAGCCATAGGATCCAAAATGACAAAACCACCCAAACCAAAATTTGAGGGGATGTTTGGCTTTAAATATGAGATGAGTGGAGGATAACCCCTAGAAGTCTCCTTAACCAAACTCTCCATACTAAACCCTAAGAATGATAGAAACTCTTCAGCACTAATATTTGGGGGGAGGAGGGCAGCTAAATTAAGGGCTCTAGCCACAGACCTAGAACGCCTAGCCAACCATGGATGAAGACTCCTAATCTTAGGATCATAAAAGTTTCTCCCCACATGGGTTAAACCAAGCTCCCTACACCTAGCCAAATAAGCAGGGGTAGGCTTAAAACTCATCTCAATAGCAGAATCCCTACTCAAAACACCCACTGGAATCCAATATTCCAATAGAGATTTAGAGGGCATCCCACAACCTACTCCAAAACCCCACTATATAAGCATACCCCTAAACACTTAAAGGCTTGAAATTTCGAGTCTTAAATCCCCACTCGAAAAGAGGGGTCACTCATTCTTCCTCCCAGTAATCTCTTCAATGATTATTTCGCCAACCTCCACCCCACCAATCATGGATTCATCCAAAGGCTTCGCAACCCCATTGGGGTCATACTTCCCCATCATCAACCTCAAAACCCTCAACTTCTCCCCTAAATCAGCTATGAAGTGAACTCTGCCAAAAACCAATACACTGCGGTAATGCATGGTGAACTTGCATGGCATTTCTGAGGGGACTAGGCAGTATTCATCCACTTGGAAGCATACGTTTGGGTTAACCCTCATATAACTCATCTTCCTCCCCCTAGGGGAGCTGTGGAAGTATATTCTATTATTATGGTAGATGAAGCAGACTGGGACTATGTAGGGCTTACCACCCATACACATGCCAAGCCTACCCACAAGAGCCCGAGACAACAAATCCTCAACCTCATCAACATTCATATTCTGCTTAACCATAACACACACCCAGCAACCCCATTCGAGAAGAGCTATCATTCACCCTCTCCGATAAATTATTCTCCCCTCTATAATGGTCATCTCCACTGGTATATCCTTAATCCTCTCAGTTGGGATTGTTAGGATATCCTCCCCTAAAACTACGAAATCGGCAAGTTTACCAGGCTCTATGGATCCAAGTTTATCTTCATCGAAGGAGTGATATGCGGCGTTTATGGTGTAAAGCTTAATGGCCTCCATCACTGAAACCTTCTGCCTCTCACCTATAGGCACCCCCCTCGCAGACCTCCTATTCACAAGGGAATGTATACCCAATAGTGGAGGGTAGGGGGATGCGGGATGATCTGAGTGAGCTGCAACCTTTAAACCAGCATCAAGCATAGATCTCGCAGCAAACATCCATTGAAGCCTCTCAGCACCAAAAGCTGGCAAAATCTTGTCACCATGATAATAGGGGTATGCACCGAAAATTGTTGGGAGAATGTTAAGCTTCTTAAGCCTCTCAATTATAGCTGGATTCACAACAGTGCAATGTATAATCCTATTCCTAGGATCCCTCCTAGGATACCTCTCCTGAGCCTCCTCCAACACATCCAAACACATGTTAATAGCCCTATCACCATTAGCATGCACACAAAACCTATACCCCCTCCCATAACCCTCCAAGACAACTCTGCGCAACTCCTCCCCAGTAATAGCCAACTCCCCATAATAATTCGGCTTATGAAGATATGGCTGGGAAACTGCTGCTGTACGTGCAGATATAGCCCCATCACATACAACCTTAATACCACAAATCTTAAGCCAATCATCCCCTAAACCTTGAAGTACACCACACCTATCCAAATCTGGTAGCAAAGTATAATATACGTCCACCCTAACCCTAATGGGAAGCTCACCAGCTTCACGAAGCCTTTGTAAAGCTCTAAGATGTATCCCATCAGTCCAACCATCATAAGCACAAGTCAAACCTGCAGATGCATACTCCTTCAAAGTCAACTTTATACCCTCCATAACCTCCTCCTCCCTTGGCAGTCTCCCAAAAGGTATGGGTTGCACCAATTCCTTAGCCCTCTCATGAACTCCACCAGTAAGCTCCCCAGTCACCGGATCCCTCTCAAACCTCCCACCAGGAGGATCAGGAGTACCCTTAGTTATCCCAGCCAACTCAAAAGCTTTACTATTAAATATGTAGAAGTGGCCACCCACAGTGGCAAGGCAAACGGGATGATCAGGTGCAGCTTCATCAAGCTCCCACCTAGTTGGAAACCGCTTCTCAACAAGCTTTGAATCATCCACTTGCACAACATTTATCCATTCACCTTTAGGCGTAATCTTAGCTTTCCCCCTAATCCTATCTTGAATATCCCTTATACATCTAACCCCAGACTCATAACTACAATCAATAGCCATAATCCGCTGTATCCCAAAGGAGGTGAAATGGCAATGCGAATCAATGAAGCCTGGCAAAACAGTTCTACCCTCCAAATCCAAAACCTCAGTCCCCTCACCCATCAACAATTTAATATCCTCATTGGAGCCCACAGCCAATATCCTACCAAACTTCACAGCCACAGCTTCAGCTATAGTTCCATGGGAATCCACAGTGACAATTTTACCATTAATTAAAATTAGATCGGCAATCAAACCCCATCAACCCCCACAACCACTTTCACCACCACCTATACATTATCACCTTCATGTCCGTGAAGAAGTCTATGGAGCCAGTTTGCCCAGTTAAAGGTCCATAATGACTCTTCTTGCGAGCCGGGAATGGGAAGAATTGATGTGGCTGAGCCACAGCCATATTAACCGCCACATTACCAGCCTCAATCCTCCTAGCAAACTCCCTAGCCCACTTCCCACTAGACGTATAAATAGTCCCAGTATTACCATACTGACGTTTATTAGCAACCTCCAAAGCTTCATCAAAACTTGAAGCACGAACTATTGGCATAACTGGCCCAAAAACCTCCTCCTGCTCAATCTCCATCCCCGGAGCCACATCATCCAATATGGTTGGACCAAGATAAAACCCCCCACCATACGCATCTTCAACTTTAACTTTACGTCCATCCAAAAGTATTTTAGCCCCCTGCAAAACCGCCCTCTCAATCATACCAATAACCCTACCCCTACTCCCCTCTGAAATCATGGGACCCATATCAGTATCCTCCAACAATTGATAGCCAACCCTAATCTTCTCAGCCCTCTTAACAATGGAGTTCAGAAACCTTTCATATGCATCCCCCACCATGATGAGCACACCAGGTGCAAGGCATCTCTGACCAGCCATATCAAAGAAGCCGCCAACAACATTCTCAACCGTAGGCTCAGGAACAGCGTCAGGCATTAAAACCACAGGATTCTTAGCACTACATTGACATAAAGCCCTCTTACCATGGGAACATGCCAACGAATAAACCCTCTCACCCACACTTGAAGTTCCAACAAAACATACACCCACAACCTCAGGATGCTTAATCAAAAATTCAGCTTCCAATCCACCCCCATTAACAAGGTTAACCACACCAGGAGGGTAACCAGCCTCCCTAAATAAATCCATAAAGTATACTATGGGAGTGGGATCCAGTGGACTAGGCTTCAAAACCACAGTATTACCCAAAGTTATAGCCATGGGGATAAACCACATGGGTATCATTATGGGGAAATTGAAAGGTGTAATCACAGCGAAAACCCCTAAAGGCTCCCTAACACACTCCATATCAATTTCAGGCTCCACCCTAACCATATTCACAACCTTCCTAGTAGCCATCATGAGATGTGGAGCACCAAGAGCAGCATCAATAGCTTCAATGGCTCTACGCATCTCACCACGAGCTTCCCTCAAAGTTTTACCCACACTCTGCGATAAGAGTTTAGCGAAATCCTCAAACCTACTCTCCACAAGCACCTTAAACTTCACAAGACACTGCAACCTATCAAATATGGGTAAATTAGACCAATAATCAAAGGCAGATGCAGCCGAACGTACAGCTCGATCCACATCCCCAGAAGATGACATGGGAACTTCAGCTATAACCCTACCCAAACCTGGATCAAAACTTGGAGAAAACTTTTCAGCCTCAGCCTCCACATACACATTATCAATGAAATTCTTTAAACGCCCATAATAACTTGAAAACTTCAAATTCAACATACCTCCCTAATGGCAGATTCAAGTATACTTAATGCTTTATCAATTTGCTCCATGGTTATAACCAGTGGAGGTTGAATTCTAAGAACATTCCCCTTAACACCACCAGAACCAATAAGCAACCCCCTCTCCCTACACAAATCCCTAACCCTCCCCGCCTCATCCACAGCTGGAGTCTTCTTAACTTGATCCCTTACAAGCTCAACGCCTATCATTAAACCCTTCCCCCTAACATCCCCAATAATTCTATACCTCTCCTTCAACTCATTCAATCGCTTCATGAAATACTCCCCCTTCACAGCAGCCTTCTCCGAAATCCCCTCCCTAAGCATCACATTAATGTTGGCAAGCGCAGCCGCCGCAGAAACAGGATTCCCACCAAAAGTTGACAAGTGATCTCCAGGTTCAAAAGCTTCACCTATATCCCCCCTAACCGTACATGCACTTATGGGGAAACCATCAGCAATCCCCTTAGCCATAGTCACAATGTCAGGCTTAACACCATAATGCTCAATGGCGAAAAGCTTCCCAGTCCTACCAAAACCAGTTTGAACTTCATCAATTATGAGGAGTATACCATACTCATCCAAAATCTCCTTAACAATCTTAAAGTATTCTGGAGGTGCAGGAATAATTCCACCTTCACCCAAAACTGGCTCAGCTATGAATGCTGCAACCCCCTTACCGGTAGAGTACTCTATTACATCACGTATAGATCTAGCACATAGCAAATCACAATCTGGATAAGCCCTACCGAAGGGGCACCTATAACAGTATGGTGGAAATGCAAAGGATACTCCTGGAAGATATGGACCCATATCATACCTCCTCCTACCAGACTGCCCAGTCACACTTAAAGTGCCCAAAGTCCGCCCATGAAACGAGCACATGAGAGCAATAAACTCATACTTCTTGGTAAACTTACGTGCAAGTTTAAGTGCACACTCATTAGCCTCAGCCCCACTATTACCAAAGAAAGTCTTCGGTGGACCTGGAGGAGCTATAGGAACCAACTGAGCCAACCTCTCAGCCAACTCAGCAACCACTGGAATATAGTACACGTAGGTACATGCATGAACAAGCTTCCTAGCCTGAGAAAACGCCGCCTCAACAACCTCCGGATGACAATGACCCAAATTCACAACAGAAATCCCAGCAAAACAATCTATATACTCCCTACCATCAACATCCCTAATCAAAGCCCCACTCGCCTCACTTATAACTACAGGCTCAATCTTCTTCACCATACTAGTTATCAAATACTTCTCAGCCTTCCCAATAATCTCAGAAGACTTAAACATAAATATCCTTCAAAAATGCTCTATCAACACACAATTTATAAGCCTTACCATAACCACCCTAACCCATTAAAATTCAAGCTAAACCACACCATCTAAGCAACACTAAAGCTAAAACCTTCGAAGTCTTAATTACAGAATCAAGATTCACACATTCATCCACACCATGAGTATTCTCCCCCTCAGGACCAAAAGTTATTGCAGGCATACCCCCATACAATATGAAGTGCCTAGTATCCAACCCAGCACTACCACCAGCAAAAACCACCCCCTCCCCCAAAACCTCCTCCGCCGTACTCTTCACCAACTTTACTATCGGGTGATTAACATCCTGCTCAGAAGGCTCAGCACACCAACCAAACCACTCAATTATTGGTGGATGATCCCTAAGCCAAGAATCACCCATAGCAACCTCCATAACTTTAGCCTCAATCTCCCTCCTAACATCACCCACAGATTCCCCAGGAGGCCACCCCACCCTACACTCCAACTCAGCCCAACCAGCCACAGTTGAAGGCCAATCCCCACCCCTAACAACCCCAACATTAATCGTGGTAGCCCTACCCCTCATATGTGGAGCTTCGTTCTCAGCATAAACATACCTCACACGCCTCTGCCTCTCCACATTCAACTCCATCAAAGCCCTATATATCAAGAAAGCCTTCTCAATAGCATTAACACCCAAATGAGCTCTACTAGCATGAGCAGTTCTACCCATAACCTTAACCCTAAAATAAAGCACACCAGCACTGGCAACCCCAATCCTATTCCCACCAGGCTCAGTCAATATAGCTGCATCAGCACGATAACCTTTCATTACTGTTGCTAATGCTCCACCCACCCCTCCATCCTCTTCCTCGATGGTTGTTCCAATGAGAACGTCGCCTTTAAGCTTAATTCCTAAATCTATTATGCTCTTTAATGCATAAGTCATCGATGCAATCCCACCCTTCTGATCAGCAGCACCCCTCCCATACATCTTCCCATCCACAACCACACCACCCCAAGGCGGATAACTCCAAGCACCAACAGGTTCAGGTGAAACCACATCCATATGACCACAAAGAAACAGCGACCTCCCCCCACCCACACCCCTAAGCTTACCAATCACATTCGGTCTATCCTTATACCCATACTTCCTAAACGAGGTTGTCTCGAAAAATGCTGGATGCTTCTTCAATTCATTAATATCGGGCTCCCACATATCCACCTCAAGACCCATATCCCTAAACGTATGGTACATGAACTTCTGAGCCTCCCCCTCCAAACCCACAACACTCGGTATCCCAACAAGCCTCCTCAAAAAATCTACAATCTCATCCCCCCTAGAATCCAAATAACCCAAAACCCCCTCCTCAACCACCCTCAAAACAAGAACACCACAAATAATTTAAGGGAGAATCCCAACTTAAAATATTCCCATCCCAAACAATTCAACCACAACACCATAACATCTTGAATTCAATCCACAACCCTAACTCACATCTCCAGACATCATCAGCTTCACCGTCTTAGTCAATTCATAGTACCCAAAGAGTTGATATAACTCCCTAAATCTAGCGACATTAAAACTAAAACCCTAGATCACAATTTTTTATGTAACACCCCAAGCTATACATGTATGGTAGCTAATTTATGGATTCAAAGGTTAAAAACTCCATTGCCATAGGATTCTCCATAATCTGCCTCTTAATAGCCATATACACATACCTCTTTGTTAAACCCCCAACAATACTTGGATTCATACCAATAATCCTATATAGCGTTCTAGTAATGCTGGGGTTCGTCGTCTTATCCACAGTAGCCGCCTTACTAATCATAATAGTGATGACTGGGCAAAAACCCATCGACGTAGCTAAACTGTTCGCTGACAGCCTAGGAGCCTTCATAACCGTTGTAGGGCTAATCATAATCCTGGGAAGCGGCCTAGGACAAGTAGCCCGAGAAACTGGCGTCGTAACAACCCTCGTTAAATGGATCATTGAAAAGGTTGGAGTAAAAACACAGAATAGAGTTCAACTCGGCGTCATGATAGCCTCCACAACCCTAGTGGCACTGCTCGGAACCCTAGCAGGCGCAAACGCCATACTAGCCCCAATAGTAATACCCATAGTCGCCGCATTATGCTTCACACCACCAGCCCTCGCAGCAATGCTACACTCCGCAGGAGCATGCGGACTATTCATAGGCCCATTCACACCCCCAGTTGTAACCCTCACAGGAACCACCGGCCTCTCCTACACCGAATACCTAATGGTTGCAGGCATACCCATGGCGGCAACAACATGGATAGTTGGCTTTTTCATGGCTAGGTGGATACAGAAGAAGACCTATGGAAAAGCCGCATACGAAGAAGCTGAAGCCCTCAAACAACTCCCAGAACCCACCAAACAATCCACAAAAGCCACCTACGCCTTCATACTAACCATAGCCATAATGGTCATATATGGAATATACAGTAAAGCACCATACTCATACGCCATAGTAGTCATGCTCACCACATCCTTCATAACAGGCCTAGTGGGAGGGAAAAGGCCCCTCGAAATCCTCCAAGCCATCTACAGATACTTCGAATAGATGTAGGCAATCAGGAATGATGAGGGGACATTCGATGCGGCTTTAATAAGCCGCATCATGTATAATGCCTAAGAGGATTCTCCATCACCAGCCTCCTAAACGCCCCCATCACTTCCAACTAAATCCTGTAATGCTTCATAAACCCTCGCCGGAGATTCCCCCAAAGAATTCATTGACAATATCTGGATTCTCAGTGTAAACCCTCAGTGAAAACGGCATCCACACCTATACGTATGCCAAACCTACCTGCAAAAAACCCGAGACAACAAATCCCTAATATCATCAACACCCATACTTTGCTTAACCATAAATCATCATCACTTCACCGCTTTGGCAAACCCCTCTTATACGTATTTCCCAACCCTAAAACTCTTGAACCCCCCGAGAGAGGATGAGTCAGTAGCCCACAACCCTAATCCCCAACTCTCCACCAATAACTTCAGACCTCCCTATTATGCTGGAATCCAGTGTAGCGAATTCCACGCATCCAGCCACTTTACACGTTATTATGTGCAGTAAGTCTAGAGTCTTCAGCTTCAAGATGGGTGCTTTTACAATTGCAATCCTCAAAATTTCATTGAAATCCACTTCAACAATCTTCGCCTTTATTCTCTTCAACGAATACATTGCAAGGGGGAGCGGTTCCTCCAATCCAGCCCTCGAATAGACTGATACCAACTCAGCAAGCGTCAATCTCGAAACAACCCTATCACCACTCAAACCCTCCACCAGCTTTAACGCTCCCCCATGATTTGGATCAGCCTCATCAATATAAGATATAATAACATTGGTGTCGATGTATATCAAGGCTGAGAATACACCTCATCGGCTTCTACTCTCCTCTAGAAGCTTACTTAAACCGCCATGCTTCAGCCTGAATCCCTGCCTCTCCAACTCCTCCACCCTCCCATATATGCCATCCCAATACTCAACCTCTTTAAGCACCTCACTCAACCCCTTCTCAATCATAATGTTGAAGGCATGAGACCTACTCCTAGCAATACCATAACTAACCATCTTATCAGCAAGCTCCACAAGCTCCCTACGAACCTTAATAGATACCGAGACACTCATAAAGGTACACCAAGTATACCTATAATACCAAACCTAAAAATTTTACCACTATCAACAGTTAAACTTAAAGCAAATTTTATACATACTACAATATTGTATTGAATTGTGAGTGTCACTATAACTGTGAGAATCCCAAAGAAGCTTAAAGAGGAAGCCAAGAAGTATGGCATAAACATAAGCCAAGTTGTGAGAAGAGCCTTAGAGGAGGAGTTGAAGAAGAGGAAACTTGAAGAAGCCAGAGAAGCTGCAAAAAGGATTGGAGAATTCTTCTCCAAAATCCCTGAAGAGGAAATTGTGGAATGGATAAAGATGGCGAGAAGAGGATCATCCTCAACCTACTTCAAATAACGTTCACGAAGCATACCCACTACCTCATTAATAATGCCACCCAATTCAGTTGCAAAGATTTCCCGAAGTTCCCTACAAACTCCCTCTAAACCTCCATGCTTAAGCATCCCCACATCATCCTCATCACAATACCTACCCGCAACTTTACAGAGAAACCCCCTTCAATGTTTGGATCAAATATTGTTTAATTTTCCAATAACTTTTAAATCGTAATTCTCAAATAATGATTATCTCCAAATGTTTTTGAGTGTTGCCTCATGTTTAATGTTAAGTTGTCCCATACCCATATAATCCATGTTGATGAGGAGAATTGGATTGCATCACATCAATTGATCAATCTACTTTTAAGATCCAGGATGCCCGTCTACTGGGTTTC
>NZ_JANGFQ010000039.1:0-12538 GCF_024707025.1 Candidatus Culexarchaeum yellowstonense | reverse complement strand
CTCCGCTGGGTATTCCGCTTCTTGTTAGGTGTATGGCTGCTGCATCTGTGCTTCCACTTGGGATCTTCTTGAATTGGTATGGTATTTTTGCTTCTTCTGCTGTTTTCACTATGGTTTTTAGGATTTTGGGGTGTGTTATCATTCCTGCGTCTGCTATGGTTATTACTGGTCCCCCCTTGAGTTTTGCTGGGATTTGTGTGGGTTTTACTTCTGGTGTGTCTGCTGCGAAGGTTCCTTCTATGGCTATGGCGTAGTCTGGGTTTACAGTCCATGCTGCTGTTCTAGCCCCCCTCAACCCCACTTCTTCTTGTACTGTGGCTACTGCTGTTATGTTGGCTTCTGTTTCCATTAACCTCTTCATGACTTCCACTAGTATTAGGCATCCTACCCTGTCGTCGAAGGCTTTCCCCATTATGTATCCTAGTCCGAGTTCCCTGTATTGTGTGTGGAATATTGCTGTGGCTCCCACATCTATCCCTCTTGCTTTTACTTCTTCTTGGCTTGTGGCTCCAATGTCTATGTACATTTCCTCTATGGGTGGTATTTTGTCCCGCTTTTCTGGTGGTGTTATGTGTGGTGGTGTGCTTCCCACTATTCCTATGGCTTCTCCACCTTCCCCTCTAATTCTCATGGTTTGTCCGGGGATTATTGTGGGCACTACTCCCCCCATTGGGTGGAAGTTTAGGAACCCCTTTTCACTTATGTTGGTTATTATGAATCCCACTTCATCCATGTGTGCTGTTATCATTATTTTCGGTTTCCCCATGGCTCCCTGCTTTTCCGCTATTAGGTTTCCCATCACGTCTACTTGCACTTTCCCAACAATCCCCTTTAACTCTTCCTCCATTATCATTCTGACTTCTTCTTCATGTCCGGGTGGACCGTAGGCGTTGGATAGTTTTTCCAGTAGTTTTAGGTTTATCATGTTTTATGGTTATACTTTTATGGTTAGATAAGTTTTTCGGGGTTCACGTAAAAATAAAATGTTTGGTTTATTTGAGTATCTTTTCCGCTAGCTCCTTCAGCTTCCTTATCCTCTCCATTTCCCTTTCCAGTATGTCTAGGCCTTCTTCTGTTATTGTGTATATTCTTTTTGCTGGTCCAGTTTCCCCTGTTTCCCATTTGGATGTTACTAGTCCCATTCTCTCCATTCTTCTTAGGATCATGTATATCATGGGTTTAGGTATTTCCACTCCATATTCTTTCGTGATTTTCTCATGTATTTCGCTTCCACTGGCATTCTTCTCTTTTAGTGTTTTGAGTATTAGTGTGTGGGCTAGTCCTCTTATTGGTGTTGGTTTGTAGTAGTGGCAGCCTTCATGTATCATTTCTTCTTCATGTTCGTGGTGGCAGTGTTCATGCCCCTCTTCTTCATGTCTGTGGCACATTTTATTTCACCATATATATGTATAGTTGTAACCTATATATATTTTTTATCTATGTACATTTTTTAGAAGTGTCTGAATATTCTTTCCCCTGTGAATATCATGGTTATCCCATTTCTGTTGCATTCTCTTATTATTTCTTGGTCGTGTATGCTTCCTCCCGGTTGTATTATGGCTGTTATTCCTGCTTCTGCTAGTGGTGGTATGTTGTCTGGGAGCATGAATCCATCTGAGGCTAGTACGCTCCCCCTTGTTTCATGATGGTTTCTTTTGGCTTTTTGTATGGCTATTTCTATGGCGCTTATTCTGTCTTGTTGTCCGCAGGCTACTGCTATTGTCTTGTTTCCTCTCCATAGTACTACTCCATTGCTGCTTTTCTCTGCGCATATCCACCATGCATATAGCATCCATTCTTCCTCCCATTCTTCTGGTTTCCTCTCTGTGACTACCCCTGTGTTTTCCCCTTCATTTAGCCTTCTAAGGGCTTGGAGGCTTGTTATTTTTGTGTGGAAGTGTTCTTCTAGTATTATTGTGTCTCCCAGTATTCTTATGTTTATTGGTGTGTGGTATTCTGTTTTTGGGTTTTGTGGGTTTGGTTTTGGTGCTTCTATTATCCTCAGCGTCCTTTTTTGTGATAGTATCTTTATGGCTTCCTCACTATATTTTGGTGCGAATATGCATTCAATGTATTTTCCTCCACTCACTATTTCTTTTGCTGCTTCCACGTCTATTTCGTGGTTTGTGGCCATGGTGCATCCGTATGCTGCTCTCTGGTCTATGGTCCATGCTTCCCTTATGGTTTGAGCTATGGTTTCCCCTATGGCTGCCCCCACTGGGTTTAGGTGTTTTATTATTGATGTTGCTTTAACATTTTGGAAGTATGCTGTTATTCTCATGGCGTTGTATCCGTCGCATAGGTTGTTGGCTGATACTCCTCCCTTGGCATTCTTTATCACCTTCATTTTGCTTAGTCCCCATCCCCCTTCTGTTGGTGTGTATAGGGCTGCTGGTTGATGTGGGTTTAATCCATACCTCAATTTCAATTCTGGATTTTCCAAGTCTATTCTCTTGTATGTGTATTCCCTTCCATCTATGATTATCTTTAATTCTCTTGGTAGTGTTTGGCTTTCTGTGGGTGTTTGATACATCATTCTTAGGGGTTTCAGGTTTTTGCCCATTTCATCTTCTCCTCCAATCTTTCTAGTGTTTCATTTTCGTATTGGCTTGTGTTTTGGAGTGCTTGTATGGCTAGTTTTATTGCTGTTTCCCTGGTTATCCATCCATGCTCCATGATCTCTTTTGCCACTTCACTATACTGTTTTGGGTTTGTTAATACTATTGTTTTCCCATTTCTTAGTGCTGCTTTTGCTGCTGCTCTTGCCAGTGTTACTCCCCCTATATCTATGTCTTCAATGTTTCCTGTGGGTGGGTAGAAGTTTACTATCACCATTACTATTGGTTTTGCCTTTATCTTCTCCATGTATTCCCTGTGTAGGGGGTTTTCTGGTTGTAGGAGTATTCCAGCATATATTTTTGGGTGTAGTGTTTTTATTAGTCCTTCTGGGGCTTCAGGGATTTCCAGGTATTCTGATACTTCTATGGCTTTGTATCCTAGGTTTCTTATGTGTTTTGCTGTTCCACTTGTGGCTATTATTTCCAGTTTAAGTTTCTCTATGGCTTCAAATATTATTTCTAGGTTTTGTTTGTCGTGTACGGATATTATTGCTGCTTCGCTTTTATCCAATTCTGTATCCTTTAATTATTGTTTGGCTTTATCTGGTTTTAAGGTTTTCCCTTCTCCATCTCTTTTTAGGGTTTCTTTCCCCATGATTTGTACGTATATTGTGGATGCGGCTATTATGGTTGCTGTGAAGTGGAATCCGTATTGTAGCCCCATGTTGTCGGCTATTATTCCTATGGCTATTGGTCCTATTATGAATCCTATGTCTCCGAATAGTCTGTATATTCCCATGGCTATTCCATGGGGGTATTCTATGCTGGCGTCTGAGGCCATGGCTATTGGTGCTTGTCCCCCTGCCCCTGTGGTTAATCCCAGTATTGTGCATGCTAATAGTATTGTGTTGTAGTCTTTTGCTATGGTGAAGTATAGTGTGGAGATTGTGGAGGCTGCTAGGCTTGCCACTACAACCTTCTTTCTCCCGTAGTGGTCTAGGGCGTACCCTGCTGGTATTGTTATTGCTAGGTTTGCTAGGTTGCTTAGGGTTATGGCGTATCCCACTTGATCTGGTTGTAGGCCTAGTTGTTCTGCGTATAGTGGGATTAATGTGTTTCTTAGTCCTGTTCTCGTTAGGAACATGGTTAGTGTGGCTATGCATGCTGCCATGTAGCTTTGGTTTTTTATGAGTTCCAATGCCATTTTCATGTTTAACTTGTCTTCGTTTCCATGTCTCCCTCCCCCCATGGCTTTGTCTGCTGTTTCCTCTATGAATAGGTATGATAGTGTGAAGCCTATGAAGGCCATGGCTGAGTATGCGTAGAATGGTGCTCTTATATCGTATATTTCTGCGAGTATTCCTCCTATGCTTGGACCCATGGTGCTTCCTAGGAGTGTGAAGGCTTGGAAGTATCCCATTATCCTCCCCCTCTCTTCTGGTTTTAGTATGTCTTGTAGCATGGTTTGCCTCATGGTCATCCACATGGCTGATCCGAATCCTTGTAGGAATCTGTATGCTAGGAGTTCCCATATGCTTCTTGCTGTGGCGCAGAGTAGTGCTGATACTGTTATTATTATTGTTCCTGCTAGTAGTACTTTCCTTCTTCCCCACATGTCCCCCATGGCTCCCACTGGTATGTCTGCTATTAGTCTTGCCACTGCATATATGGATATGGTTAGGGTGGCTAGGGTGTATGTGGTTTGGAATGTTTTTGCATATATGGGTAGTATTGGTGAGATTATGGATATTCCTGTCATTATGAAGAATGCTGGGATGTATATGGATAGTACATCTCTTATTACGCTTCTACTCATCCCTCATCCCCTATGCTTTACCCCCGCCCCCTCCTTGATGTCTATTTTGGTTTTATATTTAAGTGCTTCCCTCAAAGGTTTCCCCACGTTTTATTCTCCATTTTGGATTTGTTTCATCTCTTAATGGTTTTTATGGTAAAATTTTTATGTTAATTATTCTCCTTAATTGTTTTGTTGTGGGGGTTGGTTTCCGGTGTTGGATGAGGTTGATCTTGAAATTTTGAGGATTCTTCAGGGGGATTGTAGGGTTACTGTTAAGGAGGTGGCTAGGAGGCTTGGTAAGCCTGTGACCACTGTTTATTCTAGGTTGAAGAAGCTTGAGGGGGAGGGGTATGTTAAGGGTTATAAGGCTATTTTGGATGCTGGTAGGCTTGGCTATTCCACCACTGCCTTTGTTTTCGTCTCATTCTCCTATGAGGCTGCTGGTAAGAGGCTTGATCAGAGGGAGGTGGCTAGGGTTATTGCAAGTTTCCCCGAGGTTCAGGAGGTTCATATTGTGACTGGGGATTGGGATATGCTTTTGAAGGTTAGGGTTAGGGGGGTTGAGGAGCTTGGTAGGTTTATTGTGGATAAGCTTAGGAGGGTTGAGGGTGTGGTGAAGACTTTGACTTCCGTTTCCCTTGATTGTGTTAAGGAGGATACTTCCATTCCAATTTAGGTTAACGTGTATAGTATTATTGTGAAGGTTATTGTGGCTATTACGCTTGGCGCCAGTAGCTTGTAGGCTTTTGATAATTTGCAGTTGAAGTATCTTGCTGTGTAGACGTAGCATAGGTGTATTGGTGAGGCTATGTATGCAGTGTAGCTTGAGATGTATATTGCGCTTATGGTTTTAGTGTCCAGCTTCTTTATGCCTCCAATTATTGGTAGTGAGAGGACTATTCCCGTTAGTGGGCTTCCCGTTAATAGTCCTAGTAGTGCTGGGGCTATGTATTGTAGGGCTTCCACCGGTATTCCTGTGGAGTTTATTGCCCTTGTTATTGCTTGTGTGGCTCCTGTTAGGTTGAAGGCTTGTTGTAGTAGCATGCTGCTGAAGCTTGCCAGTGTTATGCCTATGGTTCTCTCACTCTTCACTGCCTCCATCATTTCCTTTGGTTTTACTTTTGCTATTAATGTTATGGCTGCTACTCCCATGGCTACTCCAATTATCATTCCATTGTCGCTGACCATGGTTTTTAGTGGTATGGCTATTGTTAGGGATAGGATTAGTGGTGTTGCGGCTTTCAGTGTTTCCCACGCTTTTATGTTTCCTTCTCCTGCATTGCCTGTTTCCCTATCTACTTTTCTCCCGTGTAGTGCTATTATGTATCCTATGATTATCATGAATATTGTGGTTGGGATTTGTTGTATGGCTATCTCGGTTATGGATGCTCCTGTTAGGGCTGCTATGGCTATCATGAGGCTTGTTAGTGGGTATGTTAGGAATATTGTGTGTCTGAACCATACGTTTGTGTAGACTGCTGTTTCAGTGTCTAGGTTTAGTGTGGGGGTTAGTGATTCTATTATTGGGGCTGACATTAGTGCTCCTCCAGCTATGGGTAGTAATCCTATTATTGCTGGTGTTATCATTGCGGCTAGTTTTGGGTTTTTTAGTGTTTTTGCCACTCCAATTCCAAGCTTCTTTATTTCTCCAGTGTTTCTGTATAGTTCTGCTAGGATTGCTATGAGCATGCTTGTTATGGTTAGGGTCCATGTGGCTTGGCTTCTTATGGTTTCCACTATTATTTCTGGGGTTTTCTGTGGGTTTGTGGCTGCTATTATTGCTGTGGCTGTTATTAGTGCTATTCCCACCTCTATTCCTCTCCATGCCATAATCATTATTATTGCCAGCGCCATTGCCACTGCTATTGTGGCTGTGTCCAAGGCTTCATCCCCCATTGTCCATTGCTTTTCCTTATGGTTTACTTGTTTCTCCTTTTAAGTGTTTCCATTTATTCGTATCTTAGTGCTGTGGCTGGTGGGATTTTTGCTGCCATGTATGCTGGTAGTGCTCCTCCAATTATTCCTGTGGCTAGTGTGAGTGTGGTTGTTGTGGTTATTAGTTGTGGGGTTATGGCTGGTTTTGCCTGTATGGTTATTGTGGTTGTTCCGCTGGTTATTTTTAGGCCTTGCCCTGCAAGTAGGTGTGCTCCTATTACGCCTATGACTTCCCCTATTATTCCTCCTATTATGCTCATGGTTAATGCCTCCATTAGTATTAGTGTGATTATTTGTGTGTTTGTGAATCCCACTGCTTTCATTACGCCTATTTCCCTTGTCCTCTCCATTACTGATGTTATCATGGTTGCAGCTATGCCCATGACTGCCACTGCCAGTGAGGCTGTGGATGTGGTGTAGTTTATGAGGTTTATGGCTTCCGTTATGCTTGTGGCTATGTTGGCTATGGCTGCGAAGCTTATTACTGATATTTTCCCTTGATATGTTTCCCTCATTTTAATTGTGAATGGGGCTACGCTTTTTGAGTCTTTCATTAGCACTATTATTCCGCTCCACTCGTTTTGGTTTAGTAGTTTTCTTCCTGCTTCTGTGTTTAGGAATATTGCTTGGTCTGGGCTGAATAGTAGTGCCCCCCCATACTCCTTTAGTATTCCAGTTATCTTCACGTTTACCCTTCTGGTTTGGGTTATTCTCCCCCCTTGTATTTCGCTTACTGTTATGGTTAATGTGTCGCCTATGTCATATTGTTTCTCCCCATTTTCCGTGTATGCTATTTTGTATCCTACGAGGGCTTCTATTGTGCTTGTTGGGTTTGGTGTTTCTCCACTCATTATTTCTAGGCTTCCAATTGCCCTCAATATTAAATCTATTTTTGTTGCGTACACGTATATTCTTGTTTCGCTCCCCCCTATCTTCATGGTTCCCTGCATGGTGTAGAATGGTTCTGCTTCCGCCACCCCCTCCATGCTTCTTATCTGGTTTAGGTCTTCTTGTGTTAGTTTGTATCCTGATTCTGGGTATATTATTATGGTGTTTTGACCCATGCTTGAAATTTGGTTTACTATGTAGTCTGAGTATCCCTTCACTACGCTTCCCATCATTATCATTATCATTGGCCCAATTATTATCCCAATTATCGTTAATGTTGATCTAATCTTCCTCTCCCTTATGGCTTTCACTGCCATTTTCGTTGCGTCCACTATTATTGTCCATTTCACTCCTTCCACTCCTCCTTCATTTT
Source organism: Candidatus Culexarchaeum yellowstonense (assembly GCF_024707025.1). Taxonomy (NCBI): domain Archaea; kingdom Thermoproteati; phylum Candidatus Culexarchaeota; class Candidatus Culexarchaeia; order Candidatus Culexarchaeles; family Candidatus Culexarchaeaceae; genus Candidatus Culexarchaeum; species Candidatus Culexarchaeum yellowstonense. The sequence goes on along the minus strand of NZ_JANGFQ010000039.1, from coordinate 4,986 downwards.
CCTCGTGTATGCCTTATACATCTTGTATATCATGGTTGCAGTTATTGCTAGGAATATGGTTGTGGCTGCAATTATTGTTATCGTTGTCCATGATATTCTTGTGGGTTGCTGTTGTTGTGGTGGTGTTACTTCTTGTATTCTGGTTATTGTGGCGTTGACTTTTATTGTCTCCTTCTCGTTGAATGCATTTTGATATGTTATTTCTATTGTTGCTTTACTGCTGCCTGTGGATGATGCTTCTATTTTGAATGCTGCTTCCCCCCCTGGCTCTATGTCTCCAATAAATGTTTCGCTTTGCATGTATTGTGCTTTCACCCTGTATGCTGTGGCTGAGCCATAGTTTATTATTGTCCCAGCTATCCTCACAATTCCCCCAGATTCTTCAGCTTTCAAATCCTTTATTGTTAGGTCTATGTATGGTTGTATGGCTATGGCTGTTAGGTGTTGGTATGTGTGCTCGTTTCCCGTGGGATCCCTATAGGTTATCCTCATGGTCATTGTGGTTACACCATAGTTTATTGTGGTTGTGGCTCCTAGGGCTGTTTGTGTGGCTTGTGGGTTGTATGTGAATTTCACTGGAATCTTTACCTGCTTGTTTGGTTCAAGTTTTTCAATGTATATTTTTGATGGTGAAGCTATTAGTATTGGGTTGGCTTGTGTGGGTGTCATGTCTATGTATACGTTGTATGCTGGTGCTGTTCCATTGCATGTTACTGTTAGGTTTAGTGTTGTCTGTCTCCCCTGCACTAGTCTCCCCTCAACTTCCACATTTATGCTTCTCACTCCTCCGAGGACTGGTATTTCTATGGTTTTGTTTATGCTTCTCCTCGTCCCCCAACCATCTATGTATGTTATTGTTGCATTAGCCATGTAGGTTCCAGTTCTATTCACTTGCACATTTATTTTTGCTTGGAATGTTATTGTGTCTCCTCTGGTGTAGGTTTGTTGTGGTGTTGCTCTTTGTGTTTGCTGCATTATTCTCGCTATTTCTTCTGGCGTTAGTGTTTCCAATGCTATTTTTTGTTGTGGTTGTGTGGGTGTGGCTATCACTGTTCTGCTTTTGTTGTCTTTTGAGTCTGTGAATCCCTTTGGCAATTGTATCATCATTGTCGGACCCTTCAATTCATCTATTGCATTCACCCGTATGGTGATTTGTAGTGTTGCCCCATAGGTTCCTGGTTGGCATGATCCTTCAGGCCATTCTACGCTAATCACTTCTACGGCTTCCCTATCGCTCATGACTTGTAATTCTATTTCATGTGTCTCCATTATTCTTGTTCCAGGCCCCCCTGTATCCATCATGTAGTCTGCTTCCAGCTTCGCCTTGTATTTTCCTGGTTGTATGTTTGCTATGCTTGTCCTAAGGTTTGCTGTGGTTGATGTGTAGGGTTGTATTGGCCCATTTATGTATGTTTCTGCTTCTCTAATTCCGTTGGGTGGTTTGAGTTTTAGGTGTATCCCCCTTATATTGTATGGGTTGTTGTTGGTTATTGTGATTTGTAGTGTGGCGTTCTCCGTGTTTGGGTATACGTTCATGTTGTTTTGCCATTGCACTGCAACAATGCTTATTCCTCCGCCTCTAGGTTTCCCTTCAATGTTTACTGTTATAGTGTTTGTGGATGTGGTTTTCGTCATGGTTCCTCCACCCATGTCTAGCCAGTATGTGGCTTTCACGTTTACTGTTATGGTTTGGGGTGCTTCTGGCTTTATGTCGTAGTATAGTGTGGCTGTGAATGTCCCTCCTGTGGTTATTCTCCCCTGATATGTGTCTACTGGTTTTATTGGGTTTAGCCATGGTGAATATGCTTCCACAATTATTCCCTGCGCATCCCTTTCCCAAACATTCATCATTGTGATTTGTAGTGCAATGTATCTTGATTGTTGGTATGTGGGTGTGGGTTGGGTTGTGCCCCATTGCACCGTTACAGGTTTTATTGCTTGCTTCATCTCCAATGTTGCTTCCTCCACTTTTAGGGTTAATGTTGCCGTTCCATTTTCATTGTATGTTACTCCATCCCTGGTTTGCATGGTGGCGTTTATTGTGAGTTGGGCTTGGTATGTTCCTGGCTGTGTTTGGCTTGATATGTCTATTCCATTGAATGTTAATGTGGATGTTCCTCCTATGGGTGTGTTTGGCATGTTTGTTGAAGCTTCTTTTGGGGTTATTTGTGGTGTTGGAAGCTGTATTTTTGCTGTTCCCCCCGTTATGGTTGCTTCCCCATTATTCCTCAATGTCACCTGTATGTTGGTGTTTAGTGTGTCTGGGTGGTTTGATGGTGTCAATTTAGCCTCCAAAACTGCTATTACGAGTTTTGGGTATGGGTTTACTGTTAATGTTATATTGTATTCCTCCTCTTTTGGCTGTCCATTCTCCCTGTAGTTTACGGTTATCTTTGCCGTATAGTTTCCAGGCTTTACACTTCTATCCACATCTAATCTCCATTCGAAGTATATGGTTTCTCCTGGCTGTATGGTGGTGGCTGTGGTTCCGTTGGCTGTTCTTGCTGGTACTGTGTATCCGTATCCGTAGCTTGGGTTTACTCCGTTTGGTGGTGTTATCTTTGCTGTGCATGCCTGTATTGCTGTGCCTCCCACATGTTTTGCTTCCACTCTTAGTATTGTGTTTTGGCTTCCTGGGTATATTGGTGTTCCCGCTGTGCTTCTCCAGTTTACCGCCGTTATGTTTAGTGTGTTGGTTTGGGCTTCCACCTTCATGCATATTGTGATCGCTATTAGTATTATTGCTGTTATTGTGATTGTGGCTTTAATTGTCCAATCGTTTTTCACGGGATTAGTCTTCTCTCTTCGGTTATATATTTCTTTTCCATTCGCTATTCGAATGATGCTATTATGCTCTTCTCTGGGTTTGGTTTTTCCATGCCAATTATCCTTCCATCCCTTAAGAGGTATATTTTTTGTGTGGCGTTGGCTACTTCGATGTTGTGTGTAACTATTATTATTGTTTGCCCCTCCCCCCTATTCAGTTTAATCAGTGTCTCCACAACTTTCCTCGCTGATTTCGTATCCAGGTTTCCTGTGGGTTCGTCTGCCAATATTATTTTTGGGTTTGCGGCTAATGCTCTTGCTATGGCTACTCTTTGTTGTTCTCCTCCTGATAGTTGGTTTGGATGCTTCTTCAACCATTCAAGGCTTCCCCCTGCTTTGATTAATGCTTCTCTGGCTATTTTTCGTCTCTCCTCTATTGGTGTTCCTCTTGGTATTAGTGGTAGGGTTATGTTTTCCTCTACTGTTAACCTGTTTATTAGGTTGAATTGTTGGAATATGAATCCTATTGTCCTGTTCCTCAATTGCGCCATTTCCAGTTCTGTGAGTTTGCTTACCCGTTTCCCCTCAATGTATACTTCCCCTTTTGTGGGTTTGTCTAGTAGGCCTATCATGTTTAGTAGTGTTGTTTTCCCTGATCCTGATGGTCCCATTATTGCTATGAATTCCCCTCTCCAGACTTCTAGGTTTACTCCCCTTAGCGCCCAGTATTCTCCTGTGGCTGTTTTGTATGCTTTGTGTACGTCTACGAGTTTTATTGTTGGTTGCAATTTATTCTCCAGTGTATATTGGCTTTCTCTTTTCTATAAATGCTTTTAGCCCTTCCCTTGCATCCCTAGTTTCCATGAGTTTTTTGAAGGATTCCCTCTCCATCTCTAACCCCTCTTCCAAGCTTCTCCAGGCTGCTTCCCTTATGAGTCTTTTGGCGTTTGCCAGTGTTTTTGGTGCGTTTCCAATTATTGTTTTCGCTATGCCCATGACTGTTTCCTCAAGTTTCTCGGCTTCTACTGCCATGTTTATTAATCCGATTTTTTCGGCTTCTTCTCCGCTTAGTGTTTTCCCCGTTAATATTAGTTCCAGTGCCCTTTTCCATCCAACGATTTTTGGTAGGGTTTGTGTTCCCGTCCAGCCTGGGTGTATGCCTAGGGTTATTTCTGGGAAGGCTAGCCTTGCCTGCTTCTCGGCTATGGTTATGTCGCATGCTAGTGCGAGTTCTAGTCCTCCGCCCAGTGCGTATCCATGTACTTTTGCAATGTATATTTTCCCTCCAAATATTATTTTGCTGAGTATTGTTTGGCCTAGTTTTATGTATTCCCATGCTTCTTCTGGGGGGGTTTTTGCGAGGAGTTTCACGTCTGCTCCTGCTGAGAAGGCTCGTCCCTCCCCCTCCACGATTACTGTGATAACCTCCCTATCCCCTTCTATGGCTGTTATTGTGTCCTGTAGGTCTTTTAGGGTTTCTGGTGTGAGTATGTTTAGTGGTGGGTTCGCTATTTTTATTCTCCTTATTTTTGTTTCTCCTTCAATGGCTTCTATTCTAGCTTTACTTGGCATAGTTGTAGAATCCCCTCCCACTCTTCCTCCCAAGCAGTCCTGCTCTCACCATTCTCCTTATCAATGGGCATACCCTATATTTTGGGTCTCCAGTTTCCCTGTACAATGTTTCCATGATGGCTTGGATTACGTCTAGTCCTATTAGGTCTGCGAGGGCTAGTGGGCCTATGGGGTGGTTTAAGCCTAGTTTGCATGCTGTGTCTATGTCTTCTGGCTTGGCTACCCCCTCCATGACCATTTGTGCTGCTTCATTTATGAATGGTATTATTAGCCTGTTCACTATGAAGCCTGGTGTATCCTTAACTTTTACTGGAACTTTCCCCAAGCTTTCCACAAATTTCAGTGCGGTTTCAAGGGTTTCGGGGCTTGTCCATTCCCCTAAAACTACTTCGACAAGTTTCATGATTGGTGCTGGGTTGAAGAAGTGTAGTCCGATGACTTTTTCTGGTCTTTTGGTGTATGAGGCGAGTAGGGTTATGCTTATGCTGCTGGTGTTTGAGGCTAGTATGCATTCAGCTTTACAGTGTTTGTCGAGTTCTTGGAATACTTGCCTCTTAACTTCAACATCTTCGAATACAGCCTCAATAACTAAGTCCACATCTCCATGGGCGAGTTCTTCTAGGCTATTGCATGGCTTTACCCGTTTGA